>CAZEZQ010000405.1:0-5628 GCA_964516245.1 uncultured bacterium
CGGATAATAATCAATCAGACGAATTAAGAAACGAATATTCCCGCGAAGATGCTGATGCCACTGAGATGGCCAATTTGATTACCGAATTGTTTCCGGATGAATCAAGCGAAAACCAACAGTTTGCTCCACGTTTTGGGGGACGCTTCGGTGGGCCATTTGGGCAGGCAGGAAATAATCAAAATCAAGATACCAGTGAACGGCAATTGCAGCAAACCACCGTACATTGTGAGCCCGATCCCCGTACCAACTCGATTGTCGTGACTGCAGCTCAAGCCACCATGCAGCAAATCGAACAAATGGTGAGTGAGTTGGATAAAAATCCCGATAAAAAACAAGAAGTACATGTTTTCAAACTTAAGTATGCCGATGTAGAAAATGTAGCCAATATCTTACGCAGCTTGTTTGAAGACCAATTGGCCGGAAATAGAAGCACAACCAACACAAACGCCAACACGCTCGGTAACCGCACCGTGCAAGAAACCAACAATACACAACCGTTTAGTCAATAAAAATGGAGTCAAACGATTATGCGATATCGAAACCAAGTATTTCAAAGAATTTGCTTTATTCTAATGATCGCCTGCTGTGGTGAAGCGATGGCTCAGCGCATTGGTGGGTTTGGCCAAACCAACTTTTCTACCTCAGGCACAGGGGGAACCTCGACTCGCGAGTATGTTACTCATGGGATGATGGGCCAAGCCTTTGTTGAAGCCGATTACGATACTCGCTCAATCATTGTTATCGCCGATGAAGAAACCCGCCAATACATCGAAGATATCATCAAACAATTGGATCGTCCCGTGCCTCAAGTTTTGATCAAAGTGGTGTTTGTCGAAGTCACTCACCGGAATGATTTGGATGTGGGAACTGAATTTTCCTTCCAACACAATAACGACAAAAATACCTTTCAAACCGCTTTCGGATTGGAAGCGCAGCAATTTGGTGGGTTTTATCGCATCTTGGAAAATGATTTTCAAGCCACGGTTCGCGCCATTGAAGAATATGGAAAGACGGAAATATTATCGCGCCCCTCTATTCTCACCCGAAACAACCAAGAAGCTGTGATTACTGTCGGGCAAGAGGTCCCCTTTTTGCGCAATAGCATCGTTTCAGATAGCGGCCAAATCACCAACTCAGTCGAATACGAAGATATCGGCATTATTTTGCGAGTTACACCGTTTATTACACCAGACGGATTGGTAGAAATGATTATCGCACCAGAAATTTCTACTATTACCGATGAAACTATTACTGTTACTGAAACGTTATCTGCGCCGGTTTTTGGCAAACGGTCTGCTGATACGGTGGTAACCACACCTAATGGTCAAACAGTTGTGATAGGTGGTATGATGGAAGACAATATCACAGAATCCGACCGCAAGATCCCTTTATTAGGCGATATCCCTATTTTGGGATATGCCTTCAAACGAAGAATCAAAGACAATCAAAAAACAGAACTATTGATCTTTTTAACGCCAATTGTGGTCGAAGCTCCAGATTCTCTTTCTGATTTGTCAAGATACGAAAGTCAGCGTTCAAAATTAGTCCCCCAAACTTTTGACAAAGAACAGTTGGACTACTATTTGGATAACTTGGGCGCAAATCAGCGTTTGGATTATAAAACCTCTTCTCAATCAGGCCCTGTATTTGAACAATCCGAAGAAGAGAAAATGGAACAAAATGATGATTCGGCTCAAGACGAGAATGACAAATCTGGTTTTACAACACGGGCCCATCGCCGTAATTACCGCTAAACGCTATGAAACCAATTCGGAAAATTATATTTATATTGACTCTGGTGTTTGTTGCCATAGCCGCTTGGCAGGGGGTGGAACATTGGCGATTGCGTGAGTCAGCCCGTTTGGCTCTGCTCAACCGCGCGCGCGATATCTCCAACTCTATGGCTGTGGTGATTCGTTCCAATCGGGGATTTGGGGGAATGATTTTGCAATTTCGTTTGGAAAAAGCTTTGACGGAATTGGTGGAATCAGCAGATGAACTGTTGTCGGTTGCTTTATTGAACACCGAAGGAGAGGTGGTGGTTCAAACTGGGACACCAATAACATTGAATGATGAAAATTTGAAACTAACAGGAGAACGTTGGGCTAAGAATACTGTCGCTTTCATGAACTTGGTTGATTTGGGAGAAGAAGGGGATCCACGAGATAGTGAAGATAGGAAAATGATCGTTGTTCCTGTAACTCGTGAAGAAGACAAAGAATTTCGAGAGCGAATGCGTGAAAATTTTGAAGAAAATCGTTCTGAGAGAAGGCAAAACGAATCATTTGACGATAAAGAAATACCAGAGAGCAGCGATTCTAGCCAAATACAACCATCGAATGAACGCAATGAAAATGAAGATCGGAGATGGCGGCGTGACCGGGACGGCCGGGAAGGTCGAGATGGGAGAGACCGTCACCGGGGGCTGCCACGCTTTGGACGCCCTCCATGGATGAATCAGGAACGTTTTCAAAGTTTGATCCAAAAACAAGGTTTACATGGTTTTGTTATTGAATTGTCAACCATGGCATACCAACAAACCTGCAACCGGGATTTGTGGATGCGTTTTTCGATTTTGGGATTCGCTCTAGCGGCCATGGTAGGGGCGGGCTTTGCATGGGAAAACCTGCTAAAATCGTCTGCTTTGCAATTGCGCTTGGTTCGAGCTAGTGAAATGAATACGCATCTTCGTGAAATGAATTTGGCGGCGGCTGGATTGGCGCACGAAACCAAAAATCCTCTCAATGTGGTTCGGGCACGGGCGCAAACCATATCAAAAGATGAAAGTGTACCACCCGAAATTCGAGATCATTCATCAAAAATTACTGAAGAAGTCGACCGCATCACAGTTCAACTCAATGAATTTATCAATTACTCGAAACCGCGTGAACCAAAACCCACAGCGGTTGATCTAAAGCGCTTAATTGGAGATGTGCAGCGAATGCTGCAAACCGATCTTGAAGATAAAGAAATCCACTTTTCTATACATGGGCCAGATTCAGTAGTGAATGCAGATGAATCGTTGCTCAGGCAGATGCTTTTCAATTTGTTTCTCAATGCCATACAAGCTGTTGAAGAACAGGGCAATATTGAAGTGAATATACAATCCAAATCATCCGGCCAAGTTATACTGGAAATACTCGATGACGGACCAGGGATCCCAGCCGATAATCGCGAGAAAGTGTTTCAACCCTATTACACCACACGAAGTGAAGGCACTGGACTGGGATTAAGTGTTGTACATCAAATTGCATTGGCCCACAATTGGGAGGTATATTGCAAAGCGGTCAATATGGGGGCGGCTTTTTGCGTAGTAGGGATGCAGAGATCGAAATAAGGAGCCTCAATGTCACCGCAGCAAAAAGCGTTTCACATCTTGGTGGTGGATGACGACGCCAATCAACGAAATTTGCTAGGATCGTTTCTCAACCGGCAGGGATTTGAAATTTCGTATGCCGCTTGCGCCGAAGAAGCTATCGAGCGTTTGATGCTATCACCCTTTCATCTGTTGATTTCCGACATCCGTATGCCGGGCATTTCCGGCTTGGAAATGCTGCAATTGATTCGCGAGAAAAATATCGCGTTGCCGGTGCTTCTTGTTACCGCCTATGCAGATATACGTGATGCAGTCAATGCCATGCGCGATGGAGCTGTGAATTATCTGGAAAAACCCATTGATTTAGACGAATTGCTTTCATCGGTAGAAAGTGCCCTCGATATCCATCATTCCGATCTTCCCGACCTGCCCGAAAACGTATCACTCCCCGAGCATGTGGTGGCTCAGAGTTCTTCTATGAAAAATGTCTTGCGGGAAATTGCCATGGTGGCTCCCTCTGAAAGCCGCATTTTGATTACCGGTGAGAGTGGGGCAGGGAAAGAAGTGATCGCGGATGTGATTCATAGATGGAGCACTCGTGCCGCCCAAGCCTTCATCAAAGTGAATTGCGCCGCTATCGCTGAAACCTTGTTGGAAAGTGAACTCTTCGGACACGAAAAAGGTGCCTTTACTGGTGCCACCCAACGCCGTTCCGGTTATTTTGAAGAAGCCGACCGGGGAACGATTTTTTTGGATGAAATCGGTGAGATGTCTCCATCTTTGCAAGCAAAAATGCTGCGAATTACCCAAGATGGAACGTATCAACGCGTGGGCTCCTCAATTGAGCGAAAAACCAATGCCCGCATTTTAGCGGCTACCAACCGGAATTTAGAAGAGGATGTGGAAAATGGGAAATTTCGGGAAGATCTATTCTACCGCTTGAATGTAATGGAAGTCTATGTCCCTCCACTGCGGGAACGGCGGGAGGATATATTACCTTTAGCAAACAGGTTTGCCGAACAATTTCTTCAGGGAAAACCTCGCTTCTCCGAAACGGTCATCCATTGTTTTCATTCCTACAACTGGCCGGGCAATGTGCGTGAATTGCGCAACGCAGTAGAAAGAGCAACCCTCATGGCTCGGGGTGAATTGATTTTATTAGATCACCTTCCCAAACGCATCCGTGAAACCTATCAACCACAAAGCGAACAAGAGAAAACAAAACCCGAAAGCAAGCGAATGGCCGACATCGAGCGCGAAGCCATCCTCAAAGCCTTACACGAAAACAATAACAATCGCACAGAAACCGCCAAATCACTAGGCATTAGCCGGCGTGCTTTAACCTACAAACTACAGCATTACATCGAACAAGGCTTTAATATTGATGAATGATCATCTATTCCACACCTTGTTCCAGCGAAATATGGTGCTCTTTCATTTTTCGATACAGAGTGCGGGTGCTGTATCCCAGAATTTTGGCTGCAGCTTCTTTATCTCCACCGGTCATATCTAATGTTTTACGGATAACAATTGCTTCAGATTGGGAAGCAGAAAATCCAAAAGGGATGACAATTTGATCGGAACTGATAGGTTTTGGACTGCTTTGGGTTTTATGTAAATTGGGTTGTTCGGCATTATACCGCACCGATTCAGGCAAATCGTCAACGGTGATCCGGTCCCCTCGTGCTATAATCACACCATGTTCAATAACGTTTTCCAACTCCCGAACATTGCCTGGCCAATCATAGTTTTCCATGGTTTTGAGAGCGTTATCCCCCAACCCCACAATATTTTTCTTGTTTTTCGCCGCATATTTCTGAATGAAATGTTGAGCGAGCAACGAAATATCCCCCTGCCGTTCTCGTAATGGTGGGAGCCGCAAGTGAAACACATTAATGCGATAGTAAAGATCCTGTCGAAATTTTCCTTCATTCACATGTTCACTCAAGTCTTTGTTGGTGGCGGCCAAAACGCGAACTTCCACGTGCTTTGGTTTGCTGCTGCCTACTCGTTCAAATGTTCCTTCTTGCAAAACCCTCAATAATTTTACTTGAGCCGCTGGGGTCATCTCTCCTATTTCGTCAAGAAAAATCGTGCCGCCGTGTGCGGTTTCAAACCGGCCCTGATGATCCCGTATGGCATTGGTGAAGGCTCCTTTTTCATGACCGAAAAGTTCAGACTCAAGCAAACTTTCAGGCAAAGCGCCGCAATTAACTTTGACGATGGGTTTGTCGGCTCGCTCGCTAAGGGCATGGATCGTATCCGCAATAATTTCCTTTCCTGTACCGGTTTCACCTGTAATTAACACCGTC
>CAZEZQ010000406.1:0-5626 GCA_964516245.1 uncultured bacterium
TTTGTCTGCCAAAAGCTCAAGGACGGAAAGAATGCCCAAAATAATAATGCATTCATCACTGACAAACCAATGTGTCTCTGGATTAATATCGACATCCAGATTGATGAACGGAATCGAATCTTCAAAGCGCAAAAGCAGAGCGGCGGCAAACGCCGGCAGAAATGCCCTGGAAGAAAAAAAGGCCAAATTCCCAATGGTATATATCAAAAAAGCAATTGACATTCAATTTCATTTCTTTTTAGAAGTATTGTTCTTCCCTGACAACCTGGCAAAAAGCCTTCATTTAGCAAGAACATGAGCCAGGAGGGCGAGGCTCCTGCCGAGCCGGTCCCTTGTTTAAGCAAATTTCAACAAACAAAATTTATTTGGAATTTTTACCTTTGTAGGGGCAGACCCCAGTGTCTGCCTCGAATTTGATTTCACGATGCTTAACCATTCTCAGAGATCATTTATAACAATGCACAAGCAAGAAATGACATATTTTACCCCAGGCGTCACGCCTGCATCTCCATACGAAGCAGGCGAAAACAAACCACTCATCATGAAAACATGCTTTTCGCTTTATTCATAGCGTTTTGCATGGGTTTATCAGACTGATCTTTGGCCAGTTCATCAATCAAGGCTTGTGGATTGCGCATATAGCTACGGGCCTCTTCCTGCGTAATCAATCCTTTCTTGCACAGCCGTATCAACGAAGCATCCATGGTGACCATGCCTTCTTTGGTATTGGTCTCAATCACGCTGTACAATTGGTACGTTTTACCTTCCCGAATCAAATTGGCCGACGAATGAACGTTCCGCAATATCTCAACCGCCAAAACCCGTCCATCCCCCGTAGCCTTGGGCAAGAGCCGTTGAGAAATAACCGCTTTTAACGTTAGAGAAAGCTGCACCCGCACTTGCATCTGCTGCCGTTCAGGAAACACATCCACAATCCGGTCGATGGTTTGAACCGCATCGTTGGTGTGCAAAGTCGCAATCACCAAATGGCCGGTCTCGGCTGCAGTCAGAGCGGCTGCGATGGTTTCCAAGTCGCGCATTTCTCCCACTTGAATTACGTCAGGGTCCTGGCGCAGCGCAAATTTCAGCGCGGTCGAAAACTTGAGCGTGTCGCCCCCCACCTCACGTTGATCGACCACACAGTGTTTGTGGTTGTGAACGTATTCGATGGGATCCTCTACGGTGATAATATGCATCTTCTTGTTGGTGTTGATCAGATCGATCATCGAAGCCATGGTGGTAGATTTCCCATGCCCGGTGGGCCCGGTAACGAGTATCAATCCTTGCGGCATCATCGAAAGATCATACACCACCGCCGGCAAGCCCAATTCTTTTAGGCGTGGAATCGCGGTGGGGATAGCGCGAAACGAAGCGGCCACAGAGCCCTTCTGATAATAAATATTCACGCGAAAACGGTGGGCGCTGCCCAGGCCCAATGAAAAATCGAGTTCTTTTTCCTCTTCAAAAATCATGCGCTGATGCTCGTTGAGCAAACTAAACACCATGCGCTTGACATCATCCGCCGTGAGTTTAGGATACTCTGTATGCATCAAATTGCCGTGCACCCGAATTACGGGCGGCACACCCACGGTCAACAACAAATCAGAAGCTCCCCGTTCCGCAACAAGGGTTATCAGTTCACCGAGTTCCACTTGGTTTCTCCTTTTCCACCATTTTCGCGTTTGGTTTTATGCCAAATTGTTTCGGGTAATACGGGACCTTAATCTTCGAAACCTCCGACCACATTCCGGCCCCATTTTGCGCTTTCATCCGCAAATAAAAAGACTCATAAAAACTTCTTGGTTTGATCGGAATTTCCATTTGGTTGTTCTGTGTGTCAACTTCCTGGTTTGGTTGTTCCGTCAATGAAGGTGTAAATACATAAGAATACCCTTGAATGCCCGAGAGATCGTCTTTCGAGGGCTCCCAACTGATCCGCACTCGGCCGGGCCCTAGCCATTGCGCTTGCAATGATGCCGGGGCTGTAGGTGGAGTGGTATCGACAGTTGTTTGAACGACGGTTTTGCTCTTCCACAGAGACACCGCATCCAAAGAGATATGATGAAATTCTGACACATCAATTTCACGCATTGGAATGGTAAAAACACACATTGTGATATTTTTTCGGACTTCCGGGGGGTACATGATTTCATTCAAATCGAGAGATAGTGTATGCCACACATTTGGCTCTTTTCCATTGGGTGAGTATTCATGAAGGGGAAGATGGACTTGCTTTGAGGCGGAATGGATCCGCAATTGTATCGCTTCAGGGCAATCGGTCTGATACGAAAATTCCAAATAGCGGTACTCCGACCAATCGGAAACTTGAATTTGCTTGTTGAATGATATACCCGCAATATTATTGTCTGTAAATTCTTCGTTGCTCTGTGTCCCATTGTATATGAACGAAAAACGCAAGCTGGCTTTTCCCTCAATGGCATTTTCACGTTCTAATGCAATCTTCATTGTATGTCCAAGAACCAACACGGCAGGATTCACACGCCTCAATTGAGACCCCTTATTGAAATCCCCCAATAATATTGCCTCGTCTCCAAATGCTGAGCGAAACTGGAGTGTTTCTCCATGTTCGGCATGAATAAGAGCAGTCATGTCTTTAGGATTGTAATTCGCTTCAATCTGCGTCCAGGGAGCGGTGGCGCTTTCTGCCGGTCGCATAAAAATCATCGGCGTAACGCTCTCGATCTTGTCTTCACCTGCGCCAGTCCATTCCAATTGGATGGGATTCGGAGAAAATTCATTTAACGTTTTGAGTTGTGGCGGTTCGGCAAACGTTAATGAAATAGGAATCAACAAAAATACAAAAAATATTGAAAACCTCAAAATACATGTTTCGCGCAGCATTCTTATTGGCTTCCTCCTTAAGATCGATTCAAAATGTCGACAGAGTCGGTTCCGGTAAACATACCTTGCGCATTGAGCCGAAACTCTTCTGGGTTCGAAGCGGCCGCCATCGCCTCTTCATAGGTAATCATTTCCCGCTGATACAAATCAAGCAATCCCTGATTGAAAGTCTGCATGCCCATATCGCGCCCTTTTTGCATAATTTCTTTGATCCGGTAGGTCTCACCATTCGAGAGAGCCTTACGCGCCGTAGAGGTGCATCGCAGAATTTCCATAGCGGGGATACGCCCCGCGCCATCACGCCGGGGCAAGAGCCGCATGCAGACAATACCTTCGAGAGAAATCGACAATTCGTGCCTGACTTGTGGGCGCAAATATTCAGGAAAATGGTTAATAATGCGATCTAAGGTATGATTTACATCCATGGTATGAAGCGTCGTAAGAACCATGTGCCCGGTTTCGGCGGCTGAGATCGCGGTCATCATGGTTTCCTGGTCGCGCATTTCTCCTATTAGAATTACATCGGGGCTTTGGCGCACCACATGTCGCATTGCGTCTTTGAAATCGGCTGTGTCATATCCAACCTCTCGCTGGTTGACAATAGATTGTTGATCCCGGTGGATGTATTCGATCGGGTCTTCAACAGTCATAATATGCCGCGCATACCGTTGATTGATGTGGCCGATCATGGCGGCCAACGTGGTCGATTTTCCCGATCCGGTGGCTCCGGCTATAATAATCAACCCACGGGATAACTCGGCCAATTCTTGAATCACGGGGGGAAGGTGCAGGGTTTCAATAGTTAAATCGCGGTCGTGGATCAACCGGGCAACCAAACCCACATGCCCCTGCTGGCGAAACAAATTGATCCGGTAACGCAATTTTTCATCCAAGGCATAAGCAAAATCCAAATCAGGCCGCTCTTTGAAGCGCTCCCACTGATGCTCGTTTAACAGGGCCTGTGCCGCTTCGGTGGCCTGCTCGTCCGTAAGAGGATCAATTTTGCTGAGCCGCCTGACACTCCCATTCACACGGATGGAAGGCCGCACTCCAACTTTGAGATACAAGTCAGATGCCTCATAGTCTTTCATCATTCGCAGCAAATCGTAAATCTGCATTCAATAATTCCTTTTTCTATCGTTTGCCTAAAAGAGTATCATGATTCAATCAGTCTGTCTCATACCCTTACTTTACGAATCGAACAAACTGTTAAGGCCGCCTGCACATCACGGGTGGCGAGGGCAAGCGTTGTTTGTCTGCCCTTGCGAACTAGAATCTTGGCTCGGCGATGTGTAAAAACAGCAAGTAATCAACATTCTCAATTACAACATCTTATGAATGTGGTTCCTGATGAGCCGGTTTCTTGTTCAAGCGGCTCATCAGTAGAATCGCTTTCCCATTGAAAGCACCCAATTTGATAACGTTCAAACATAATAAACGGTTTATTCTCTACTATACCTATTATCACTCAAAAATCCTAACCAAAAAAATATCTGAAATTTCACAATTGTAGGGGCAGACCCCCGTGTCTGCCCCGAATGTGGCTGACACTCCACTGAACTCATTCAAGCATTTCTGAATTATTTTGAAACAGACAAAACACACGATATATTCAAAGGATCTTTTCATGGGTAAAAATCACAACATTTTACCCTTGGCGCCCGCTCTCGCAGGAAAGATATCCCCATCACAAGTAACGGCTTTTTGCCGGTTCATCATCCATAGTTTCATATAGTCATTGACTATCTCACTAGCTTTTGTCATATAATTGAAATATTCTAAATCGAAACGTATAACCAAACATAGGGATAGCCATGCCTACGACTCAAAGCAAAACCAAGAAATCAAACAAACAAACCAAAGTGAAAAAAACGCCGCGAACGCGCAAGCCCTCTGATATGGCGTTGGAAGAATGGCAGATTGCGCTGCGGAAAGAATATGGCCGCGAACAGGATTTTCAAATCCAAAATATTGGTGACGATCCAATATTTTCTGAATTTTTGGTCACCAATCCACAATCCGAACGCACCTATCGCGTGGCCATCCGCGGCAGCCAACCAGGAGACAACTTTTGTTCCTGCCCTGATTTTGCTGTGAATTGGCTGGGCACCTGCAAACATATAGAAAACACACTGGCCAAGTTGGAGCGCAAACGGGGCGCCAAAAAGCGCTTTCGCGAAGGTTTCACCCCCACCTATTCAGAAATTTACCTTCGCTATGGTGAGAACCGGGAGGTGCGTTTTTCTCCTGGAACCGAATGTCCGGATGAACTTCGATCTTATGCCGCAGCCTTTTTTGATGAAAACGGTGTGCTTAAACCCACTGCGTATTCGCGTTTTCAAACGTTTCTAAAAAACGCTCCTACCAACGGCCATGACCTGCGCTGCTATGAAGACACCTTGCAGTTTATTGCGCACTGGCGCGACAACGAAACGCGCCAAAAAAAGATCGACAACGAATTTCGCCAGGGTGCCTCCAGCCCGGCATTCAACAAACTGCTCAGCATCAATTTGTACCCCTATCAAAAAGAGGGGGCCTTGTTCGCTGCCAAAGCCGGACGCTGTTTGATTGGTGATGATATGGGCCTGGGCAAAACCATTCAGGCCATTGCCGCTTCAGAAATTCTTGCCAAGGCAGCGGGTGTCGAACGAATTCTTGTAATTTGCCCCACATCTTTAAAGCACCAGTGGAAACAGGAAATCGAGCGTTTTACTCAGCGTTCTGTAGAGGTAGTAGAAGGGGCACGAGATAAGCGAAAAGCGTT
>CAZEZQ010000407.1:0-5601 GCA_964516245.1 uncultured bacterium
AGTCCCTCCCCAAGATTGGGGAGGATTAGGGTGGGTTGAGAATGTTTGAAATAAGTAAGATCATTGTCCACAACCTTCTCCCGGCCTCCCCCAAACTTGGGGGAGGATTAACTTCGGGGTAAAGAATAGTTAATAATGGAGGTGGTGGAAACCGGCCCCATTATTTAATATGCAACAAATTGTTACGATGATTTTCCATATTATGGCTCATTAAATCCATCGCCTCACCTGTCTTTGATATACTTCATATTCCTCACCAAAGGTTTCCTGTAACATCCGCTCTTCAGTCTTGATAAAAACCTGATTCATGATCAATACAAATACAACAATCAGAACAAACGGTGTAAGTGAACCCAACAACAATGCTAAACCAATCAGCATCAATACCAAGCCCAAATACATAGGATTGCGGCTGCAGCGGTACACTCCTGTAGTGACCAAAGCGTTCGATTGTTGAAATGGTTTTACTGTAGTTTGTTCGCGATGAAACTGAGCTACAGCAATCACACCGATCACGAACCCAACAACAAGTGCTACGCATCCCAGCCAGTTCCAAGGTGATGGAATCAATTGCACCAGTGGCAGACCGTAATGTAACAACACCATCACAATGATGCATCCAAGAAAATACACGGGTGGCAAGATACGTTTTTGGTGCATATTCGACCTCGTAGAATCTTATTTACTTTGTCTAATTGCCTGGAATTTAACAATTTACTTCAGAAGTAAATCAATCACTTTGGCTAGCCGTATCATATATAAGCACGATACTATCAACATCATTATACCAAAGGGGGGTACTTATCATGGCGCAAAACCGGCGTATATTTCTTCAAACTGGAGCGCTATCACTCACTGCCCTATCAACAATTGCTTTTTCAAAACCAACCCATGCAGCCGAAACAGATATTATGGGACGCTCGAAACTTATGGCGTCCCGGTTGGGGTTCGGAGCGGGAGACGGCAAAGATGGCCATTTTCAGAAAATGGGGCAGGATAAATTCACCCAATTGATACGATATGCCTACGATCAAGGCGTCCGTTATTTCGATATGGATGCCGGTCCTATCAATGCCATGTTGGTCTTGATATCTACACAAAAAGTAAGATTGTAAAGAAGAAAGGAGTTGATATCTTTTATGTCCTTATCTCTTCAAAAAAAAGCACAGATTTCTGAACCTTTGCCTTGCCCAGAATGCGGCGAGGAAACGATGAAGCACACTGTTGAAGACTGCCCCATCGAAGGCAAATTAACCGTTAAGCAGCTGTCTCATTTCAAATGCCAGGCTTGCGGGGCTCGCTTTTTTGATACCGAAGCGGTACACCGTATTCAGGAGGAGCGTAAGAAATATGAGGTGGCATGAGAACAAATATTTACTACAATTAGATAGTATGAATGTTTACTAGTGAAGTATTACGATTTTTCAATAGCCGATGCCGTACTTCGTGACCTTCCCATATTTGTGTTTTCGTAATTCTATCTTAGATGATGTCAATCCCGATCGTCCTTTAATCCTGGGTATCCAGATTCAAAGCAAGAATTCACTTCATCCGGTACTCTTCCCGAATATCATTCAATACGGGAAAATGCGCTCGGAATTCGTTTAGTGGGGAGAGTTCGATATCGAACGTGAATACTGTTTCTTCTGAACCGGCGTCGAATAATATTTCTCCCTTGGGGCTGATGACCTGGCTGCGGCCGGAATAGGTTAATTTGGGGTCGCTGCCGAAGCGGTTTACTCCGATAACGTATGAGACATTTTCGATGGCGCGGGCTTTGAGCAGGGCGAGCCAATGTTCTTCACGCGCTGCGGGCCAGCAGGCGATGACCGCAAAACAATTGGCGCCGCGTTGTACGGCGTGGCGGAAAATTTCGGGGAAGCGCAGGTCGTAGCAAATGAATGGCGTGATATGGAACTCATCGGTATCAACTGTTTCGATAGTTTGGCCTGAGGTATAATAGTTGGTTTCACCCGCGTATGAAAATGGATGCAACTTGCTATAGCGATTGGTTAATTCTCCATGTGGATTGATTACCAAAGCCTGGTTCAATCCACGCCCGTCTTCGGCTTTGGCAACGATTCCTCCGATGACATGTGAGTGGTGTTTTTTCGCAATTTCTTTCAGAAATTGCTCGGTGGGTCCACCGTGCGCTTCGTGGATATCTTCCACATTCATGCTGTAGCCGGTGGCGAACATTTCGGGCAATAAAATTAACGAACCGGGCTCTACCTTACTAGAGGCCAGCAAGTCGCGCACCTTGGCGAAATTGGTTTCTTTGTCTTCCCAAGCCATGTCAAGTTGAACGCCGGCCACTTTCATGTTTTGGCTCCTACTAAAGTTTGCAATCCATTCACCAATCGGTTCATCCCTTCTTCGGCTGCATCTTTTTTCAGCGCACCGTACGACAGGCGTAGATAGCATGCGTCTGTCATGCCAAAGCATTGTCCAGGGATGACGGCGACGCCATGCTCGCGAATTAGTTGCTCGGTTAATTTCATTTCATCTATCTGACCGGGGATTTTCAAGAGGAAATAAAACGCCCCTTGGGTGATATGCGCCTCGCACAGGTCTTTCAGGTTTTGCAAAGCATCGATCAAGATCGATCGCACTGCAGCAATCTGTTTCTGTTGCTCGAAGCAATAGCCCCGTCCGGCTTCGAGCGCACCGGCGGCGGCGTATTGCGAGATCACCGGCGGGCAGATCAGTATGGTATCCTGCACCTTTCGAATCGGCGTATCGAGAGGCTCGGGATACACCACATAGCCGATTCGCCAGCTGGCGAATCCATAGGCTTTGGAAAGTGAAAACAACGATATCGTATGGCTGGATGCCCCGCCGATTGAGCCGGGAGAAAAATGCTGCGCTCCCTCATAGGTGAAATACTCATACGCTTCATCATGAATGTGGTAGACCGATTTTTCTTGGCAGAGCGCATTGACGGCGCGCAGTGTCTCTTCGGGATAAACCGCTCCGGATGGGTTGTTGGGCGATACGGTTACCACTGCGCGGGTTTTGCTCGTTATGGCTTCTTCGATTTTTTCAAGCACGGGTTGAAACTCTTCATCGGTGGACACCGATACAGGTTTGGCATCGGCGATTTGAACCGCCATTTCGTGATTAAAATAATGTGGGGCCAGCAATATCACTTCATCGCCTGGATCGGTGATGGCCAAAATCGCATTGGCAAAAGCCATGTTGCCCCCTGCTGTCACACACAATCGGAAGGGATCGTTTGTTGATGCACGTAGATCAATCCCATTCTCATTTCGCAACTTGATTTCAATTTTCTCTTTCAGTTCGGGGATGCCATGCACCAACTTGTATTTTTGATTGCTGGGGTGCTGCCAAAAACGTTCAATCCAATCCCTGCATTGCGGGGGTGGAGGGTAATCGACTACCCCTTGCCCTAATGATATGGCCCCCGGACATTCTTTCACCCATTCGCCCACAATGGGGATAATGGGCGATTGCACTTGTTCCATACGTTGGTTCAACTTCATTCTTTCCTTCCCAAATCCGCGCATATTTGGTTTTCTTGATTTGTTATTACACTTTACTAGGGAAATCGCCGAATCAATAGGCAAACTGATAGTTAGAAAATAAATCCAGTAAGTATGATAGAAAAACCCATTCCAGAAAAAACCGGCAAAGAAAAACCATCGGTCAGCAGTCTTAAGAATGTATTTAAAACATTGATTTGGCCGAGGCGGCATTTAATCACGTTTGGATTGATTTTAATCGCAATCACTCGTTCGATTAGCATGGCTTTGCCTTACTCTTTCAAAATATTGGTTGATGATGTCATTGATGCGGGAACGGTGTCGTTGGCGCTCTTGCTCACAGCCGTGGGCATTGCGATTGCTGTGCAATCGGTGGCTTCGTTTTTACTCACGAAACTGTTGGGGGTCGAAGCGCATCAGTTGATTGCCAAGCTGCGCACAGAGTTGCAGCAACATATTATGCGATTGCCAATCCATTATTTTGATCACACCAAAACCGGAGTCATGAATTCGCGCATCATGGCCGATGTTGAAGGGGTGCGCAACCTGGTGGGTACCGGCTTTGTGCAGATCATCGGCGGCGTGCTGCAAACGGTGTTCGGCTTGGGCATCCTGCTTTCGATCAATGTGTATCTGACCGTGATTTCGCTCATCCCGTTGATTTGCTTTGGCATGATCGCCATGAAAGGTTTTGCGTATATCCGGCCTATTTTTCGCGAACGCAACCGAATTCGCGGTGAAGTCAGCGGGCGGTTGAACGAATCTCTCAGCGGCATTCGGGTGATCAAAGGTTTCAATGCCGAAAGCCGTGAAGAAAATGTTTTTGAAGACGGTTCTTTTCGAATTTTTGAGAACGTGCGCAAATCGATGATCGCCAATAGTATTGTCAACAGTTCTGCCGTATTGCTCATGGGTCTCGCCAGTGTCATTATCATGGGCTTTGGCGGGTATATGATCCGCGAAGATGTCATTACATTGGGAGATTTTGTTGCTTTTGCGGGGTTGTTGCTTGTCATGGTGTCACCCATTACCCAAATCGCTAACATTGGAACTCAGATCACAGATGCTTTTGCCGGTTTGGACCGTATGGAAGAAGTTTTTGCCATTGAAAAAGAAGAAGATGACCCCAACCGCACGATTGAACTGGGCAAGATTCGCGGTGAGATTCAATTTGAGAATGTCTGGTATGCCTATGAAGAAGAGAATGACGTTTTGCGCAATATCAACTTCACGGCGCGGGAAGGCACGGTGACGGCTTTTGTCGGCAGTTCGGGATCGGGCAAAACCACCTTGGCCAATCTGGTCGCTTCGTTTTTGAAACCCCGCAAAGGCGTGGTGCGCGTGGATGGAGTCGATCTCTCGAAAGTGAAATTGCATACCTACCGCAGCCAATTGGGGGTGGTGCTGCAGGATGATTTTCTGTTCGCCGGCAGCATTCGTGAAAATATTCTCTTTTCCAATCCTGAAGCCACTGAAGAAGCATTGCTAGCTGCTGTTCATATTGCCCATGTGAATGAATTCACCGACCGTTTCGAGGATGGATTGGAAACCATCATCGGCGAGCGGGGTGTGAAACTATCCGGCGGCCAACGGCAGCGGGTGGCGATTGCCCGCGCTCTTGTTGCCGACCCACGTGTCTTGATTTTGGATGAAGCCACTTCCAATCTGGATACCGAAAGCGAGCGTATGATTCAAGACAGCCTTCAAACTTTGATGAAAGGCCGAACCACATTTGTCATTGCCCACCGCTTGAGCACCATTCGCAAGGCCGATCAAATTTTGGTGATCGAAAACGGGAAAATCGTTGAGCAAGGCAAGCACGATGATCTCATCGCCAAAGAAGGCCGGTATCATCAACTCTATACCTATCAAGCCCGAATATAAATTTTGAAATTCAGAGAAAATTATGCATAATAATGATAAAAGAATTGGTTAGATATTAACGCGTGGATTCTGAGAATACAACTCTCAGTATTAAATTGAAGTAAGGGGAGAGATATTTTTAACTCCTCCTAACCCAATGTCATTAACTTAAGCGGGAGGGCGAGGCTCCCGCCGAGCCAATTTCTTGTTCAAGCGGCTCATCAGGAGATTCGCC
>CAZEZQ010000408.1:0-5597 GCA_964516245.1 uncultured bacterium
TGCCGACGCGCGCCATGGTGGCGCCCTCGGCGACGGCGATTTCGAAGTTCCGCCGTAAAATCGCTTCTGGTCTAATTTCATCTTCAGAAGGAGAAGAACATCTTCAAACTATTTCTGACCTGGAAGATTTAATATTTATTTCTACTCGAAATAAGCTAAATCAGGCATTTTATCTTGCTAATCTCTTGGAGCATGAACTTTATGATTGTATCTATCTGGTAGCTGCCGAACACCTACAAACTGTGCTCGTAACTGCCGATAAAAAGTTTTTGAATTGTGTTAAAAAGCATCGGGATTATGCTAAATATGTTCATTGGGTGGAGGAAGGTATTAACATCAATTATCCTGAAATTTGAGAAACGTGTTTATGAAAGAATTCACGAAAAGTGGTTTTGTATTGGTCGAATTTTTAGGCATGAGTGATTGTTAATGGGAGAGCTTGAAATGATTTTTCGTTCATCTCATTTTCTTCGAAAAGGAACTCTTTGATTGCATTTATAGGAACTGGCCGAAATAAATCGTCCTTCCTCCCTTGAGAGGACATATATTCCAAATACGTTTCAACCCCATTTTGGAGTCCCTGTTTCGCTTCTTCTTTGGTGGCGCCGCATGAGGCAATATCCAATTCAATACATAGGGAAGCGTATTGATCGCCTTCTTTTTTAACAATGCATGTGAAAGTGTACATTTTATTTAACCATAGAAATTACTTATTTAATTAAATTATAGCGTATTTTCGAAAGTAAATATAGAGATACAATTGAATAAAAACGGTTTGGTGAGACCTAAGCAATTTTTCTTACACCAATGGTGTGCAGGCAGGATTATTGCATCACAAGGACGGCTTGTTGAGGGAAGTGTTGAAGGACGTAATGGACGTAAAGGACCTAAAGGACTTTGTCATTTTTGATAATTCTGTGATTAAAGCGAAGTTGGATAAGAATCAATTTTTTATATACGTGTGAAATTTTGTTTGTTTAATTTTATTGCGCCTTTTCTATTTAATTTGTTTCTGTAACCGGTAATACATAGCACCGCGGGTTCCGATTTCGAATGAGAGTTCGTTATTCATTCTTTGATAAGGGAGCGGTTTTTTTAATTCTCCGCTTGGGGTGATTGGTTGTATTTTCCATTGTTTGTGTTGGTTTTTGAGAAAGACGCGTGCTGGGGTTTCTTTGATTTGTATGGGGGGGTATCCAGTTTGCATGATGCGTTTGCTGTTGCCTTCTTGCCGGCTTTGAAAGCCGTGATTTTGCGCTTTGGATATAACCGTGATCAGTAAATCGTCTGTTTCATCGATTGGTTGCTTGTTGAAAGAAGAAACACAAATTACGCCAAATGGTTCTTGAGAAATTACTTTCACTGAATCCAGCTCATTCGTGCGGGCCTGATTTATGTTTCCGATCAGCGCTTGGGTCCGGGGCGTGTTGATTGCCACCAAACCCCGTTCATAATCGTGATAAAAGCGGTTTGACGGTTCGAATCTTTCGGAAGCATGTTCCCAAGTTTCCGGTTCGGATGCTTGAAAGATTCGCGAGCCGGAAGCATTTGATTGTATTTCAACTTCGATTAGGGCACGATGAATGAAGCGGGTGGGTTTGAGTTCTTCAGCTGTCCATTGGTTTGGGGAAAACATGTCTTCTTCGGGCATATTTAGTGTAATTTTTGTTTGTGAAGGTTCGAGGTCTTGCCGGTGAAACATCAGGGCAGCGGCGGGGAAAAGGCCCATTAAGCAAGGATCGTTGAACAATTCGAGTGGGGCGAACAGATGTTGGATTGCTTTATCGTGTTTTCTGCGGTAGGGGGAACTGATGCAGCCATTCCAATCTTGAAAGCAGGCCATCGCTGCCATCCACAAGGGGAGTTCCGCGCGATGCTGGTTGGGCCAGGGGTTCCCCCATTCGGAAACCACATACGGTTTATTTTTGATTCGTGCGAATGCAAAACGGGTGAAGAGGTTGGCTCGTTTATGTGGGGGATTATTTAGCATGCTCCTATCGAAATAACGTTGGAAGTTTCCTATGGGAGGGTTGAGAATTCCTTCAGATGCTGTGAAATCCATTGCAAGCAAACTGGCTAAGTCTTTGCCCTCGGTTGGATTGTTTCCCCCAATGGGGCATTTCACCCCCAAGCGCCTTAAATGATAGGCGGTATCGATATGGGATTGTTCTAACACTTGAGCCAAAAACCGGTGTTCTTCGCTCTTTGGTTCTTTGGCTTGAAATGGCCGGTTTTTCAATTCTTCATGGCTTCGCCATTCTTTCCATTTTTCATGAAACTCTTTTTGAAAACCGAGTGAGGGTATCTGTTGGGCGCTCAAACCGTTGTTGTGAAAGAGTTGAGTCATAATAATGGCGGGTGAATCTCGATATTCTCTTTGTAAATATTTGTTGTGATGGGTCCAAAATGCTGTTAAATCGCCTTGGTGAATCGCTTGGACTTCTGGGGCATAATGGATGGCGCCTTTGAAACCCGGTTCAATGTTTTCACGAAGGCGCAGCTGCGAATCGGAAGAAATGGTTCGTGCCCCTAAACCGTCCATATAGGTATAGATTCCCCGATTGGCCAATTGGAAAATAAAGTAATCCAACCGGCCGATGCTTTGTGGATTGAAGGTTGACGGTGCATTGTTGTTCAATTGAAAGAGGGGAAATTCTACCCAAGGGGCATCCCAGTTCTTGAACCGAACCACATTGATGCCAAAGCGGGCCAGGCGTTCGGCAATTTTTGGCGCTTCACTGTGAGAGGGGAAGCAGGCCGAACCGCTCATGGTGACTCCCCAAAAACGAAATTCAGTGCCATCTTCAAATACAAACCGGTCTCCTTTGACTCCTAAAAAACCGTGTTGGCCTGCTGGAGCATCCAAGAGATGAGAAAGGTCGATAGGGGCTTTATCCCAGGGCATAGAGGTATCGTGCCATGTGTTTTGTTGAGCATGGAGTGGAGAGATGAAGAATATGCTAATACAAAATGGAAGTAGTATTTTCGTCAAAGAGAATTTCATTGATAGAACATAAAGTCTTTCGTTTATGAGTTATTTGTCTAATCGACAACGAATAATTCACCTGGAAAGTGACAAATGTTTTTTTTTCATTCTATTGTATGATCGAAAGTCATGATATAATTGAGAGTAACACAACAAAGGAGACGATCACCCTCGATGACAGAACCCCTTCAAGCTTCAACACATGGCCGCCGGTTGAATCCCGCTGAACTCGAAATCGATTTGTTTTGCAATGGCATATTCATCAATCCCTCGTGTGATTTGGAACATGATGCGCGGGCGTATGTGAAAGCCCGTGCCGGTTTGGGCAGCGGCCTGGAAATGATGATTCCGGGTAAAAAAGACATTTGGCTGAATGTGCCCGTGCACGAATCATTCGTACAAAACACTGCATACGAATTGATGAAAGACCAACGGGGGTATCGAGTTGTTCATACTCAAGATCATGAAGAATATCCAGTCGTTATTCCTCCGGCTCCAAAATGGTACTATCAAAAAACATCTTCCGGCGTATCGATGACCGAAATTGGTGTTTTGCAGGGCACTTATTTAGGCATTTATATTGGTAAAGCCTGTGCTTTTTGGAACACCAATCCCAGGGAAAACTGCCGGTTTTGCGCCACCGGCCTTTATGTGAGTTCAGAAGAAAGTGAGAAAGCCAAAAAGACCGTTCAAGAAGTGGTTGAGGTGGCTCAGGCCGCCAAAGAAGAATCGGGCATTACGTTTGTTCATTTTAACACGGGATTTCAAAAATACCGGGGGTTAAATCTATGTGCCCCCTTTGTGAAAGCGGTGAAAGAACATGTGGGGGCGCTGGTGGGGGTGCAGGCGATCCCCTCCACGCAATTGGAAAAATACGATTGGATTATTGATTGTGGGGCGGACCATCTTTCTTTTTGTTACGAGCTTCACAATCCCCAAAAATTCGAAGAATTTTTACCCGGCAAAGCCAAGCATATCAAGCAAGAAACTTTCTTTCGGGCGATGGAATATACCAGCAAAAAAATGGGCAAAGGGAGGGTTTCCGGTGAAATTATTGCGGGGATCGAACCCATTGAAGATACGTTGGAAGCGATTGATTACATTACCAGTATCGGCGCTTTCCCGACGGTGTGCATCTTTCGTCCGGTGAGGGGGACGGATATGGAAAATTGGCCCTCTCCCCGTTATGAGGAGATGGTTACAGTCTTTCGCCATGTGTATCAAAAATGTATGGATCATGGAATTCCCCTCGGATTGGCTCCAAATATCGAAGTGAGTTTGGTGGTGCAGCCGACCGATGCGGAATATTTGGTGTCTGGTTCGTGGAAAAAAGCCCTCTACAAAACCAAACTCGCCATGATGCGCCGTATGGCCAAACCGATTTTTGTGCGCCAGCTCAAACCCCATGCCATCAAGGCGGATGCGGAGAACGCCCCTGCTGAAAGACGGGAAGAGCAAGCCGCGTAATTCGTTGAATAATTAATTGTTGTACATGCCTTTTGCTAATTTGTGGTTTTTGTGTTTCAATTAGCGGATATTTACAACTCACAGTTGAGGAAATTATGGATAAATCGAATATCCGCAATCGCTCTTGCATTGTTGCCATTGAAGATGGAAAGGTGTTGTTGGTGCAGCATCACAAGTATGGAAAATCGTATTGGCTCTTGCCCGGAGGCAAGGTGGAATATGGTGAAACATTGCAAGATGCGGCCCGGCGCGAGCTGCTGGAAGAAACCGGTTTGCAGGCGCATGTGGGTGATTTGCTGTTCATTTCTGAATCGATCCCCCCGGATGGCCATCGCCACACGATCAATTATTACTTTCAAGCGCAAATCACCGGTGGAGATATGATTGTGGGAGACGATACTCAACTGGTGGATGTCCAATGGCACAATGTGGAAGATTTGCCTCATCTGGTGGTGTATCCGAATGTGGTGTCTGAAGTGATGCAATGGGCGAAGGCACAGACTGTGGATAAGATTTGCATTGGGAACCGATGGAATTGGGGAATTGATAGCGGGAAATAGCGGGGTATAAAAAGACCTAAAGGACCAAAAAGACATATAGGACTAATGGGACACAATAGTTTGAACTGAATTTCAGGATTGTTGCGAGAAAAGCATACCGGCTGGAAGCCGATGCACCCCAATTTAACAACAAAATCAAAAGTCATAGACTAGTAACTATTTCCTATTCAAATGCGTTATTAGAGTTGATGAATGGATAGGTGATTTTCTGAATGAACCGTTTTTGTGTTTTCTCAGTGTTTATGTTCGTCTTTATTCTGGCTTCTTATGCAAATATACAAGCGCAAGACGCTTCGATTACACAGATATCCGTTTCTTCTGAACTGAATGAAGATGAAAATGCGGCCATTATTAATGTAGATGCTGTAATTAAGTGGAATGGCCAGCTGAAAGATTTTAAGAATTTTGCATTTTTATCCGTAATTATTGATTCATCTGAAAAGCAAATCGCAAAGAGCGAAAGTTCTCTAACTGGGGGAAATGTTCAATCGGCTACAGTGGAGTGTTCATTGAGTATTCACCAGCCGTTGTTATGGAATGCAGAGACTCCTTATCTTTATTCAATGCAACTTTCTCTCTTGAAA
>CAZEZQ010000409.1:0-5594 GCA_964516245.1 uncultured bacterium
CAAGGCGCGTCTATGACCTGCGCTCCAAAAAAGACTTTTTGCCGAATCGTCTTATGGTGATTCATCGTTTTTTCTCAAACTATGTTATATCAATATTTTCAATAGGCTATTAGCTATATCATAATAATACTGTCAAATAAATGGGGAGTGATAGTAAATCCAATTCATTTGTGTTACATTACAGTCATAGAAAATAGCAACATTGTTAGTGGTTTCGGCTGAAGCGCTTTATAAGAAACAAGGAGAACCGATCATGAACGATCCTATGCAGGCGCATCCCCGCCGTGATTTTCTCGCCGTTAGTTTGTCTTCACTCACATTATTCCAATCGATTGAGACCTTTGCAAATTCAAATGGGACGCAAGAAAGTGATCCATTGGATACCAATCCCGGTTATGTCGCTCCTCTGTATTACGGCAATGAGGAAGAAGACGAACTTCTGGATGTTCTTCAGTCCGGTTCTCCCTTCCGTTTTTGGGGGGCGGGAAAACCCGACAAGGTATTGAAATTCGAAGAACGGTTTGCCAACTATATGGGGACTCAATTCGCACTTGGGGTGACATCAGGCACGGCTGCCTTGGATTGCGCCGTTGCCGCCTTGGGCATTGGGCCGGGAGATGAAGTGATCGTTCCCGCCTACACTTGGTGGTCTGATTATACCTGCGTGGTTCATGCGAGCGCCCTGCCGGTGTTTGTCGACATCGACCGCACTTTTAACCTTGATCCTAATGATTTCAAACAGAAAATCACTTCACGCACCAAAGCGGTGATTGCCGTTCATTTGCTGGGTGGACCCTGTGAGATGGACCCTATTGTGGAGATTGCCCGCCAGAATAATATCTCGGTCATCGAAGACTGTGCGCAATGTGTCGGCGGTTCGTATAAAGGGAAACGATTGGGGTCGATTGGTGACATTGGGATATACAGTTTTCAAATCAATAAGATGATCAGTTCCGGCGAGGGAGGCGCCGTTGTTACAAATGATCCTTTTCTCTATGAACGGGCGGTGCGTTTTCATGATATGGGCGGCATTCGGAAACTATTCGTAGACCGAATAAACAGGGTTCAAGACCAGCAATTCGCCGGTGAGAATTTTCGCATGAGTGAATTTACAGGCGCAGTGCTTAAAGCGCAGATTGAAAAGTTAGACACCATGATCTCAGATATGCGGCGCAATGCCAATGCAATTCGCGATGGAGTGTCAGACTTGAAAAACATCCGCATGCGCAAGCGTCCCGACCCTGATGGTGATATTGGCTATGCAGTATATTTCGAAGTCAAAAATAAACAAACTCGTGACAGGTGCATTAAAGAATTGCGTGATAGGCGGATCCCCGCCTCAACCCTATCCGGATCGGTTTTATTGCCCATCCAAGAATCTGTAATTCAAAAAAGAACGCGCCACCCCAATTGGCCGTCTTTCAATTCATACCGAGGCAAATCAATACAATACGGTCCTGATTCATGCAAGCCCACGCTGGATATATTCGACCGGTTTGTACAAATTCGAATTGGCCCCAAGTTCACGAATGAAGTAAACCAGTACATCGTTGAATCGGTACGGGAAGCCTACAATTCAAGCGTTTTATAGACGAACCGGCAAAAAGTCCAATCATGCAAACAGTATCGTCATATATTGGAGCGCAGGCGCCTCGTCTGCACTTTATGTTGATGCAGGCGGGGATGCCCACCAAGGCGCGTCTATGACCTGCGCTCCAAAAAAGACTTTTTGCCGAATCGTCTATTATGTGCCCTATTGTTTTGTATGTAATTTATTTATCATTGAATTAATCAAAAGAATATGATTAGGAGATTGAAGAAATGCGAGCGTTTACTTTAATTGAGCTCCTGATTGTAGTCGCGATTATTGGTATTTTGGCGGCCATTGCAGTGCCTAATTTTATGAATGCGCGCATTAAAGCCAAAATCACCCGTGTCGCAGCCGATATGAGAAATATTGGGGTGGCGTTTGGGACGTATTCTGTTGATTATAATGTTCACCCACTAGGAATTATCACATTTTTGAATCCACGTTTTGCTCATAGTTGGGGATTTTTACCTGAAAACTTAACTACCCCAATCCCTTACATGAGCAGCCTTCCTACCGATGAATTCAACATTGGATACAAAATTTTTGGGCAAGATGATCAAACCGGCCCCAGCCAACTCAGTCACCCCCATGCCAGATACCGTACTGCACGAAAGAAACCTTATACGGGTCCTGATACAGGGACCAATGTAGAACAATGGAAATCCAGTTGGAATCGGATGTTGGAGCGTACGGGCATTGACGGAGAATACATTCTAACCAGCCCTGGGCCGGATAAGGTAGAAGACATTCTTCCTGCTTACAATCCACATCCTTATGCAATTAGCAACGGGCTGATTAGTTCAGGCGACATTGTATATGCACCAGGAGGTGTTGCGGGCCTTTAAGGAATCAATCGGTATGTTGATCCAATGATTAAAAAATCAATTGAAAGGGGAGACAGGAAAATGGTTCATAGAATGTTGATTTTCATTCTTGTAGTAGGATGTATTGGGTCAAATGGTTTTGCTCAGGAAATTGTGGAAGATTTTTTCACAGCGGATGGTGGTAATTCTCCCATTTCCTTAAATGGTGGACAAAAATGTGGCCAGCGTTTTACTGCCACCCAGCCGTTTGAGGGTATTGAAGTAAACGGTCCGACCTGGAGTGTGGATGGAGAAAAAGGAATGACCATACGGCTTTACGAGTGGGCTGGTTCTTATGAAAACACAGTTGCACAAGACCCTCTTGTGGTTAGTGTTTTAGAAAATTTGAACGACAACGATTGGTTCCCAGCTTATGCGGGTTCTGAATTGCCACCCGGTGAATACTTTTGGGAAGCCTCTGAACCAACCAACTCCAATCCAGATGCGATTGATCCTTTTCAGATTGGCTGCTGGCTTTGGAATGAAAGCAAGTATGAAGGCGGTGAAGCCTATTTCAACGGGGAGCCATATGACGATGCAACCGTGACCTGGGAACGTTGGTATGGCGAAGGTCAAAATGGGACCTGGACCCCTTTTCCCATTCCAGATACTGATATCGCCAGTTTGGCTCAAAGTTTCACGGTGCCGTGGCCGTTTCAATCGGTGGGGATTGCCAGCCCCACCTGGAATGGCAGCGGAGCGGGATACCGCATGAGGTTATACGAATGGGACACTGATTATCAAACCACAATATCAGGAGAGGTTATTGCTGAAAAGATGATTACAAATCATTCGGACAATGCACGTGCCGAGCTGGTTTTGGATTCACCATTAGAAGAAGGGAAATACCTCCTGGTCACCGATGAACCCGTTCGGGGGACGGGGAACATTGGCCATTGGGGGTGGACCGATTCCAGCTGGTGGGATGAAGACAATACAGCATATGCGGATGGAGTGGAAATGGATTCATTTGTGACGTTTGATTTGTTTGTCGGAGAAATGTCAAGCGAATCCATTGGCAAAGATTTCGCTTCGCGGTCACTCACCGGGGTAGCTACCCCGGTTCTGGATTGGAACCTATATTAACCGGCCCTTCTAGCCAAGGGAGCAAATTTTGTGAGAATGCTTCACTGTATAGCCACCAAACTATCAGCCGCACTCTTGTTATGCCTTTGTCTTGTATTTGGCTTGCAAATCACGTGGAGTGATGCAGTACCTCTCTACGAGGGCCAACCCTATGAAGGGGGAGACATCTTCGCTGACACTTGGGTGGCTACGGATGCGCTGGGCAGAGAGGTGCCCGGTTTTGCGCAATGCGGGCCCGTCAAACAAGATAAATGGGTGGGGATCTTTTATTGGACCTGGCATACTGACAACCGAGGAGGCCCCTACGACAACGCTAAATTGCTAGCGCAAGCAAAAAACGGTATTGTCCCCTGGCCTGAGAAACAAGCAGCCCATCACTGGGGCGAACCCGAATTGGGTTATTATGTGATGACCGATCCATTCGTTATTCGGAAACACGCCAGTATGTTGACAGATGCCGGGGTGGATGTGATATTGTTCGACACTACCAATCCCCCATTCACCTGGAAAGATGAATACGAAGCCTTGTGCCATGAATACACCGAAATGCGCAATCAAGGTGCGCAAACTCCCTCCATTTCTTTTATCACACCCTTTGGTGATCCCCGGCCCGTGCTTGAGCGACTTTGGAAAGATTTATACAAGCCGGGTAAATGGAGGGAACTTTGGTTCCAATGGGAAGGCAAACCGATCATCTTAGCCAATAAAGACTATATCGAAGATGACGAAATCAAGAAATTCTTCACCTTTCGACGTCCCATGCCGGATTACTGGAAAGGGCCTTCGGGGCCGGATCAATGGAGTTGGTTGGAAGTGTATCCCCAGCATATATTCAAAAACAGAGCGGGTGAAAATGAGCAGATGAGTGTGGGGGTGGCGCAAAACGCTCTTCCGAATACACCCGGTCCGGCTCCTATGAGCCACAAATCAGGCGCCATGGGCCGAAGCTGGCATAACGGGGCGAAAGATACACGCAAGAAATCTGTACATCGGGGATTGAATTTCAAAGAACAATGGGAACGCGCATTGGAAGTCAATCCCAAATTCATTTTTGTAACAGGGTGGAATGAATGGATCGCGGGGCGTTATACCGAGTGGTATAAATATACTGATGAGGATTGTTACTATCCGGGCGGTTTGTTTGTTGATCAATACAATCATGAATACAGCCGTGATTGCGAACCCATGCGACATGGCCATACGGATTCCTATTACTACCAGCTGGCCAGTTGGATACGCCGCTTTAAAGGTGTCAGAAAACAACCTCATTCTTTCAGACCAAGCCAGATCACCATTGACGGTTCGTTTGACGATTGGCGGGATGTGCAGCCCGAATTCCGCGACACGATAGGGGATACACAACATCGCCATCATCATGGTTATGGCTCTCTCATGTATCACAACGAAACCGGCCGCAACGATTTTATCATTAGCAAAGCTACTCATGATCAAAATTTTATATATTTCTTTATTCAAACTTTGGAGAAAATCACATCGTTTCAAGATTCCCACTGGATGCTATTGTTTATCGATGGTGATCGAAATACGCAAACCGGCTGGTTGGGATATGACTATATCGTGAATCTAAAAGTCTATAATCAAAACGAAACTTCCATACAAACGTGGGAGAATGATTCTTGGGGAGAGGTTGGGAAAATCAAATATCGTGTAAATGGCAATGGATTGGAATTGAGTATCCCCCGAAAGCTAATAGGGAAAGAGGAGAAGCCTCTCTCTTTTGATTTTCACTGGGCAGATAACATTCAGAGTTTTCAAGGGATTTCCGAATTTGGGCTTAATGGAGACAGCGCTCCCAATCGACGTTGGAATTACCGTTATGAAGCCAATAAGCAAGTGAATCAATAAATCTAAGAACAATTCAGTTCATTTTATCAATACATGGGGAGGCGACTGAAAATGACACATTCCAGAAGAAACTTTCTCAAGACCTCGTTGATCACAGGAGCGGCCATTTCTACATCAAGTGGATATAGGAAAGCACAGGCGCGAGCCGGTGGAGCCCTGCGAATTGGCCTTATGACCTGGACACTCGG
>CAZEZQ010000410.1:0-388 GCA_964516245.1 uncultured bacterium
GGTATTTCTCATCCCCCTGGCTAACACGCCACTTCACCGAATTGGCATAGCCCAGATCGGCGATGTCTTCAGGCAGAGGCGGGCGAATGCTGGGACCGCCGATTTTGCGATTCAAGAGACCGCTGGTTTGTAATGCCAAATCGCGCAAGATTTCGGCTTGCAAGCGAAAACGGTTTTGCCGGGCCAGGAGTTTATTTTTTGGATCGATGTCTTCTAGTTCCGGCCGGGCTGCCGAAGACTGGCGATAGGTGTTTGACATTACGATTCGTTTGATCAGCGATTTGCGGCTCCAATCGAGCCGAATGTATTCATTGGCCAGCCACTCGAGCAATTCTGGATGCGAAGGCGCATCACCACGGGTGCCGAAGTCTTCAGGGGTTTCTACCAA
>CAZEZQ010000410.1:398-5573 GCA_964516245.1 uncultured bacterium
AAGCCGAAGAGATATTGCCACACCCGGTTGGCCGCCACACGGGCGGTTAGAGGATTTTCGGGTGACACCAGCCAACGGGCCAGGTCCAAACGGTCCAACTTTTCATCCCGCCCGCGTATTGCCGGCAAGACTGAGGGCGTATGCGGTTTCACTTTTTCTGCTGGGCGCAGAAAATCACCACGTTCCATCACGTGGGTTTCAGGTGGGTTTGGATTCGCGTCCATCGCGCGAACGTAGGTATCGGGGTAATCGGGCTTGGTTTCTTCGTGTTTGTCGACCGCTTGCTTCAGTTCTTGATATACTGAATCGCGTTCGGCGTAATATTGCGCCAAAAGTTGTTTGTCTTTGGCAGAGCGTTGCCGTTCTGATTTGCGCAAAGCGCGGGCAACATCAATCGGCTTATCGCGCGCTTTCAAATCGCCTTCATCTTTGTGCGTAGTGGCGAACAAACGAAACCGGCCCAGCGTGTGGATGGTTCCAAAACTCTGATCCAAAATCAGGGTCAGTTTGATTTTTTCTCCATCACCCAAAGGTTCTTCGGTTTGCACTACAAGGCGGTGGGCACGCCTGCCATTGTTTTCCACGCTCCATCCGGTGGTGTTGGTCCCATCCAACACCTGCTCGGCGCTCCATCCATTCTTGGCATAATCTGCGGTTGCGTTTTTCAACGCCACCGGTTTGCCATCCGCCTCCAACCTGAGTTCAGACAACACAAAATCACCCTCGTTGGAACGTCCTGAGCCATTGCGTTTCATGCTGCCGTGTGTCAGGGTCTCCAACTGGAAAGCGGTGATGTCTATGGCATCGGTATAGAAACTGACGGTGTACCGGTCATCAAAGGGGCGCTTGCCGCCCACAAGAACGGAACTGTCGTCTAACACTGTGAATGTAACGCCATCCACTTTCGAAGACATGGAAACCGGTTTCAGCAATTGCCATTCTTCGTCTGGCGCATCTGCCTGTTGCAGCCACTTTTGCAGGCGCTCGGGGAACTGCTCTTCTTGAAAGGCTTCGAACGCATCTACCAGCCGGTTGTGCACAGCATCATAGGGCACTTTCTTTTCTTGGTAACGGTGCAATTCATCTTTAAAGGGTGCACTGACGTTTTTCTTTTCGGCTTTGTTGAAAAAGGCATACATGCCGTAAAATTCTTTTTGCGAGATGGGGTCGTATTTGTGGTTGTGGCATTCAGCGCAGGCGATGGTGAGACCCAACCACACCTGGCCCGTGGTGCTGGCCCGGTCTTTCACCCCCTTGACGCGAAATTCTTCTTGATCGACGCCGCCCTCACGGTTGGTTAGGGTATTGCGGTGGAAACCAGTTGCGATGATCTGATCGAGGGTTCGTTCGGGCAGCAGATCCCCCGCCAATTGTTGAATGGTGAACTGATCGAAAGGCAAATCTTCGTTGTAGGCTTCGATCACCCAATCGCGATAGCGCCAGGCATAAGGACGGGGGCGGTCTTTTTCGTAGCCGTCGCTATCAGCATAGCGCGCCAGGTCAAGCCAGTGGCGGCCCCAGCGTTCGCCGTAGTGGGGTGAATCAAGCAGGCGGTCCACCACCTTTTCGTAGGCACTGGGGCTTTTATCGTTTACAAAGGCTTCTACCTGTTTGGGCGTGGGCAAAAGCCCGGTGATATCGAGCGACAGCCGACGGATCAAGGTTTCACGGCTGGCCATCGGTGAGGGTTCATAGCCTTCCTTTTCCAGCTTGCGCATGACAAAACGGTCGATAGGGTTGCGCACCCATTCTTCGCGTTCTACTTGCGGCGGTTGTATGTTTTTGCGTGGTTGAAAGGCCCAATGCTTTGAGAGCGGTTCGTCTTCTTCATCCTTTTCGCTGGGCCAGGCCATGCCATTGGCGACCCATTGTTTGAGAATGGCCACCTGTTCGTCGCTGAGCGGTTCCATTCCCATAGGCATGCGTTCGCCTTCCGCCGTGCCCAATACTTTTTGAATCAGCAAACTTTCATCAGGTTTGCCCACTTCGGCCACGGGACCGTTGAACCCGCCCTTCATGGCGAATGATTTTTTATCCAAGCGCAGGTTGCCCATCTGCTTATCGGAACCGTGGCAGGATATACAATTGGCTTCAAGCAACGGCTTCACCTTTTCCGTAAAAAAGGTTTCCTGCCCGGTTGCAGACCAGGCTGAAATGGAGCAAATAAAAATTAGGCAAATCAGATGGCTTCGCTTGATATACCGTTTCACAACTCATTCTCCCCAATACGATAACTGTGTGTAATTCTCTATTATAATAAACTTTATCGATTGAGTCAAATTGAGTTGGGATTTTTGAGTTGGGATTTCTCAACCATCTTTAACAGGCTTATCGAAACCTTGCCTTTCATTTTGACTTGTGTATTCTTATGAAACACTTGATGCAAGTTCTGAAATTCTAGATGGTTATGCATACGCTTCGTTGGTGGGCTAAAGCCCACCCTACACTTTGTGTTTCTTGTTGATATAGCCCTCCGTGGCGGGTGGGTTTCTCTTAAGAATGTATTTCTACAATATTTACTTGTGAGGGAAATATGGATATCTCACATCCACATGATTCATTCTTTCGATACATGATATCCAAGATTGATCGTGCAATTGATTTCGCCCATCATCTAATCCCATCGCCGATTGCAGACCATCTTCTTTTCGATACGATGACTTCTGAGCAGGATACGTTTATAGATTCAAAACTGAAGAATCGATATTCGGATGCCTTGTTCAAAGTTCAAACTGTATCGGGTGTACCGTCATATGCTTACTTGTTAGTGGATCACAAAAGTTCGCCAGAAGCCGGTGTGATATTTCAACTCCAACGTTATATCAACCGTTTCTGGGAACGGCATATCTTGAATTATCACGAATCATCGCTTCCCCCGATTGTTGGGATCGTGATCTATCATGGGTTAAGCCCTTGGAATATTGAGACCGACTTGAAAAATAAGTTAGATTGCCATGAAGATATTTTCCCTTATATGCCGATTTTTCGCTATCTCCTCATTGATTTGTCTACTATCACAGACGATCAGTTTCGCGGTGAAGCCGATCTGAGAGCAGCGCTTTTGCTGATGAAATATATCTTTCATCCTAACCTGCATGAGTATGTCCCAATGATTCTAAGAGTGCTCAAGGAGGCACGGCATCAGCATGATTTTATGGACTTCTTTGAAGCATTTCTGCTATACTTGTTTAACAGCCTTACAAAAGATACTCATCGAGAAATAGAAAAAACTGTTCATATCGAATTTCCAATAGAAGGAGAGCAGGTCATGCCAACGATTGCAGATATGTATAGAGAGCAAGGACGCGAAGAAGGATTAGTGAAGGGAATTACGAAGTTGCTGCGTTCTAAATTCGACAATCTTCCACTGCCGCTAGAAGAGAGAATTCATTCTGTTCATGATTTGTCTGCACTCGAAACAATAATGGATATTGCGATTGAATCTGAAACTCTCGATGAATTTCAACAAAAAATGGAGTCATTTTTCATCAGGTAGCAATTTGAATTTTATTACAATATTTAAAAATCGACTTCGTATTTTTCTCTCATCGAATTGGCTGCCTATAATCCTGCCATTTCTTTCTATTGTTTTGGCCTCCCCCTCTCTCACAATTGGCTGGTGCATCGATGATTTTTTTCACCGGATCGCCTACACCACTGATGATTATACCTTTTATCGATTGACTGGAATGGAACCCACCGATGATCCCATGAACATGTATTCTTTCTTTAGCGGTGATCCTGCGCAAAACGAATCGATCATGCAAAAAGGGTTTATCCCCTGGTGGTCTAATCCCGAACTCAAAGCGCGCTTTTGGCGCCCATTGGCCGGATTGACTCATTTGATGGATTACGAGTTGTGGCCCAAACAGGCTTGGTTGATGCACCTGCACAGTTTGATCTGGCTGGGTGTGTTGGTGGGCCTAGCGGGTTTGTTTTACCGGCAGTACATAGGATTTGGATGGCCTGCTGGTTTGGCCGCCTTGTTGTATGCAGTCGACGACACCCATGCCATCACCTCGTCGCTATTGGCCAACCGGCATGCGCTGATGGCCTGTGCGATGGGCCTCTTGGTCTTGATCGCGCATAAGAAATGGCGCGAAACAGATCAATCCAACTGGGCTTTTGCCGCTTGTTTGGGATACGCAATCAGCCTCTTCATCGGTGAAGCGGGTATTGCCACGCTGGCCTATTTGTTTGCGTATGAACTAATTCTCGCCAGCGATCGGTGGATACACCGTCTCAAAGCCTTTGCGCCTTATATCGCAGTCACAGGGGTATGGCGCCTGATCTACAACGCTCTGAATTATGGTGTGTATGGGAATGGGTTTTACGCCGACCCGGGTGCGGAACCGTTTCAATTTGCCTATTATGTGTTGATTCGTGGACCCATATTACTCTTGGCCTCGCTGGGCGGGCCGCCTTCGGCCTTGTATGCGTTTTTATCGCCGTTGGCGATTGGTGTGTATGCGGGTGTATGTGTTTGGTTGTTGCTTATTATTCTATGGGTGTTTTTGCCTCTTTTGCGCAACGACCGATTGCTTGCCTTTTTCACCACCAGCGGACTCTTGGCCGTGATCCCCTTTTGTGCTGTGCTGCCCAGCAACCGGAATTTGACCTTTGTTGCCGTGGCTGTGATAGGGTTTTTGGCGCACGCCTTTTATCGCATGCGCCGTGACGCATTGCTCATCTATCCCAACCGCCTGGCCCAGCGATGCGCATGGATCGCCCTCAGCATGATGCTTATCATCCAATGCATGTTCGCGCCGGTGGCGCTCTTTACCCAATCACGCGCCATTCATATGATTCATAGTTGGTTAGAAAAATTCATGCAATTGCCCGATGAAGATTGGGCGGGCAAGGATGTGATCTTCGTCAATCCTCCCGGCAGTTTTATGACCGCGTTTGCCCGTTTGAATGCCTATGCCGATCACGGCCGCTTCCCCGCCCAAGTGATCATGCTCACACCGGGGATGGATACTATTGAGATGAAGAGAATCGATGAACGCACCTTGGCAGTTAAACCCGAACATGGCTACCTGCGCCCGCCCGGCCCCACGTATCAAGACCCTGGGACGCTCGAACAGCACATCAATTTTCGCAATCAGTTTTATCATTTCGAAACCCTGTACCGGCCTATGGATTATCGCCCTCAAACAGAATGGCCGATTGAAT
>CAZEZQ010000411.1:0-5571 GCA_964516245.1 uncultured bacterium
GAATCTTAACGGTCAAGTATAAGCGTAGTGCGGGATTTCGGAGCAATTCACTGTCTGCTCACCGCAAAGTTTCTTAGAAGCAAAAATGCTCAATTTTAGCCGTTCAGCCCGCATTACGCTTATACAATGTTGTAAGCTGGCCTTCTTCATTCTTTTTATTCTCAGGTTTAAGTTTGTCGCAATATTCAGGTTCAAGTTATCCTTCGTTTCATTGGTGCCTCCGATCTGTGTGTTAGCGTTTAAATTTTTACCGAAGGGGAGGGAGATTTTTAATTTTTTCTTTTCGGGTAGGACAGACACACTCTTTGGCAAGCTTTGGTTGGAGTGTTGGCTTGTGGGGCTTGACAATGTGTGTGGCTGCTGGGTTGGGTTATATTTCGTTAATATCTTTTTCAATCAGTCTAAATTTGTCTTTGATGTCCTCGCCTGTATAGAAGTCTAATAAATCCTTCTTGGTCAAGGTGCCATCACTTAGAAATTTCTTTAAATATTCTTGGTTAAATTCCATCAACAGGATGGACTTTTCAAGCTGCTTTAAAATGGATTTATTGTTTTCAATATTATTTTCGACAAGTGATTTGATGGTCATTATTTCATTAATGCCCTTGATAATTCTGTTCACAATAGCAGCCAACAAGTCTTTATCGATCTCGATTTCCTTGGCATTCATAGCAATGTCTCTTGCCAGCATGTAGGCAATTGCCAAATTGGAATAATCTCCTTTTTGGGAATTAATAATGGCTACCAGTCCGATACCGGGGATATATCCCACATTTTCAAAGTTTTTCAGGATGGAATTGTCTACCAATGAAATATCAAAGACGATCATGCTTACTTTGGATTCCCTGTTGGCCTGGGCTTCTATCAATTGACTCCAAACGGTATCTGTTTTACGGGTAAAGATTTCCTTGCTTTCAATATCTCCAAAGCGAATGCTTTTATCAAATTTGCATTCTATGGCAATCTTTAAATCGGGATTTCCATCAAGTTCGCAAATTATATCACCCGTTTTGTTCTTGGGTAAATTCCCAGCAGTATTGCCGGTTAAAACAGCCCTGTCTTTTAATTTCCTTTCGGAGAAATATTGATTGAGGAATTCTGCTATTTCATCTTCTGCAAGGACACCTTTTATGGTAGATTTATAGAAAAGTTCTTTCTTCATTTCGAAGATCATTTTCAGGCTTTCCAGTTCTGTTCCCAGTTCGTTGCTGGTTTTGGAAAGGAAAGCGGAAATTCGATCTTCCATTAAAGCCAATACACCGATATAAATGGCACGGATTAACTTTTCATCTCTTTCAGACGCAGGAAGCTTGTCGAAATAGTTGAATACGATTTCATTGTCCAGTTCAAAACCGGATATTTCTACTCGTTTGAGTTTTTGATTTATTTTTATCGTGCTCATTTATTCGAATATTTGCTCAACTTTTGATTTAAGAGTCTCTGATATTTGAAAGCTATCATCATCTACATGACTAATCGCAACATAAGGTTTGTTGCTCCCAACATTACCCGTCAAACCAATTTCTTCCTCAATATCATTTTCAAGAATTACGGATTTACCAATCTCAGAATTGATCAGTTGTTCAATTGAGTTGGAATGCTTATCAGCTGCATCAATGCCAGCTTGATCTTTTCCAACCTGATGATCTTTATCATATACGGCTATGTATTTCAGGTTAAATTTGTTGAGAAGTATGATATATTGTGGAATCAAAGTCTTACCACCACAATCTATTAAGGTATAGTCAAATTTGAAAATTCCAAGTTTTTGAGCTATGAGAGGAATTACGGACTTTTCCGTGGGGCCTTCCAGAAGTATTACTTTTTTAGCAAAGAACAGTTCACTTCTATCGGGATTTATCCAGTAGCTCAGATTAAATTGTTTCTTTTCTTCTAATTCCGAAAAAAGATCAGAGGTGCATTGTAGAATCTTTGTACCATCCGAAACAGAGTCTTTTTTGACAATGCAAATAGATTTATAATGCTCAAGGCCTAAAAAAGAACTTGAATGAGTACATAGTACAATTTGGTTTTTATCTTTTGACAATGCTACAAGGGAAGAGAATAGTTCTCTTTGAGCCTGGGGGTGTAAGAACAGTTCTGGTTCTTCAAAAATGAAATAAGTTGCTTTTGATGCTTTTCTGTTACGCGTTTTTGAGCCGGCTTCATCTTCTTCAAGTTCACTCTCTTGGGCTCGTTCCCTATCTTCTTTCAATATTTTTGACCAAGCACGAAGAAGAGCAAAAATTAATGCTCGCTGTAAGCCATGTCCTTTTCTTTCAATATCAGTTTTTATACCATCATCCACCCATACACTTGCACCAACCTTAAATATTTCCTCAACGTTTGGTGGTGTTATCTGTATATCTATTTTAGCTTCCCAAGATTTCAGCTCTTCATCAAGAAGGGTTTCGAGTGAAGTCAAGTCATTTGGTCTATCCTGATTTGGTTCTCCATCATCTGTGTTTTTATTAAGAATTTTAGAAAGCTCAGTAATTTTTTGTTTTGCTTCAATAAACTTAGGGTCTGACTCAGACATTTTATTGATTACTCTGGCGTAAAGTTGACCAAAGACCGAATTCCCTTTTGCAGAGAGTTCATCCGATGCCCTTTTAATTGAAGGAATGAAAAATAAATCACCGAATATGCCTTTTGCTACATTTTTTGCTCCTAAGAAGTTACTTGATTCCAACTTGTATTCAAAGGATATAGACTCCCTGTGATTTTGTATGTATTCGGATTGGGCTTGACGAAATATGTCTTTTGTAATTCTTCCAGTGTCAGGTAAATATTCGTATAAGGGGAGCTCTTGTGCAGCCTCACGATTGGTATAATTTGAAATATTTTCTTCTCTCAGCCAATCTTCGTTCGGTTCTTGTAAATAGCCATAATAGGAAAAGCCTTCTCCTTTTAACGCAATTTTACGAACCTTTAAAGTATTGGATGAAGTGACATACTTTTGAAAAGTGGATATTTCTTCATCATTTAGATCGCTAAATTCAATTTCAACCCAAAGTTCTTCTGAAGTATTATTGAAGTCCAAGTCTTGCAATCCAATTTCTCCAAAAAAGAAAAGAAGGGCACTTAGGGCATTTGATTTTCCATGATTATTTTGACCAATAAAAATCATCAAGTTATTAAAATCAATGCTCTGGTGGACAATTGACCGCCAATTGAATATTTCAACTTTACTAATCTTCATTATCCAACCTTGGCATATCTGTATCCAGCTTTCTTTATATTTCTATCAAAATATTGACCATGTGAACTGGCATTCATTAATCCAGTATGTACTGAATTTGGTACATTATAATACTGATAGACACCACCATGGTTAAACTCAATTTCTAAAGTTTGGGATTGTGGGTCATAGCCTACTGAGGCTAAATTTGATGAACTTACTGATTGTCTTTCCATTTTCTACTGATTTAAAATTCTACGTTCCATTTCGGAACATAACTATTGTTTGTTATTTCGATATTATTTATTCGTTCTATTTTAAAGGCTCTTGTGCCATTTTTTCTTATATCATACCCAAAGAAAAGATTACCTGGTCTAAAACTGTATGGCTCAACCTCCCTCCACCCTTCATTCGTGCCATCCTTTTCAGTATAATCAATTTTCACTATTTTCAAATTCCGGCCAGCATTGGCAATCATTTCTTTTACTTCCATTTTCTTATTTATTCCTATTCAACCTCCTTGCCGATAACTTTTTCCAGATGCTATTAGCAAGTTTTATTTCTTTATTGGTAAAGCCGTATCCCTTTTTGAGGATTTTCTCATTTGTGATTTTCAAAATCTCATCAATAGGTTTCTTGGCTCTCATCATTTTATCTATCTGATCGAGTAAAGCTTCATTTTCTTCTGTATAAGGAAGCAGTATTTTTCCGGCTTCACTGGGCATTAGTTCTAAAACGCCACCGCCATAGGAGCGACCAGAAATCTCGGAAAATGCCAACGAAAGAGAATTATAGAAACTTGCTACAAAGGCGTTGATATTGGTACTTGGTTTTACAAATACCCGGTGCATAGTGTCAGTGGTGTAAGCACCTACTTCATTTAAAATCAATTTTGGGTACAGGTTATTTCGCCTGATAAAAAGTGCTTCTGACTGCCTTATAGAAGGCACAACAAACCAATCTTCACGAATACCTGTTTTATAGCCTTTATTAATTCCCATGGATTCACCCATTGAGATATAGGAATTTGCTCCTTTATGGCCGTTTAGCTCTTTTTTTGGTGGGAAAATAAGTAAGTGTGCACGGGCTTTGGTCAGACGATTTCGTTTCCAGTCTTCTTCATTGAAAATTATACTGTTAACCTGCACGCTCCTACCCACCATAGGTTTTGCGAATTCTTGCAGGTTGTACCCTTCAACTACAGGTAAAGGCACGGTAAAATAATCATTAGCACCTGTGGTAATACCTACTTCAACTTTTGCATAGTCTGCAATTTGGGGAATGGATTTTTTCCAAGCAACAGTTTCCAAAAAGTCAATCTCTTCCTGTTCCAGAAAATAAAACGTCCATTTATTGCTTTTAAAATCAATCTGCTTATGCGGACTTTTTAGCTTGTTTACATCAAGCGTTTCCAGTTCAGATGCATCGGTCAATTCTAAGTGTTCTATTAAGTGGCTGTCCGTTCCGTTTTTCTCACAAAGCAGTAATAGAACTTCTTGCTGAATATCAGGAAACACCAGCTTTTTGAAGGAAACGATATTGATTTTGTTGTAAAAATGAGCCAAGAACTCCCGGAGTTGTTGTGCATACGAAACTTGTAGTATCTCAGCCGGAAGAACAAAACCAATTTTTCCTTTCTCTTTTAACAGTAGGCTTGAACCGACTACAAAAGAAACCCAGGCATTGGTGAGTTTGGTGTATTTAAGCCCCGCATTTTCAAAGATTTTGGCAGCCTCTTTTTGCTGTGCCTCATCAAAATATTGATAGCGTATGTAAGGTGGATTGCCAACTACAAAATCAAAACGTTCTGTCGTTTCATTACAATAGAGGTGAAAATCCGTATTAATGACTGTTTTATTTTCAAGCTGAATATTCTCCGCTTTTTCTGCTTCCGCTTCATCAAATTCAATAGCCGTTATCGTATTGAATTTATGCTTTTGCTCTCTTAACTGCTCCAGAAAAACCCCGTCACCACAGCTTGGTTCTAAAATATCATAGGACGAACTGCCATTAATGCCCCACTTTAAAATGAATGCGGCAATGGGTTTGGGTGTGTAAAATCCACCTCTAAGTTTCTCTGCTGATGCGTGTTTAATTAGCTTCATACATTTCTTTTATTAGAGGGATTAATGAATCATCTTTTTCTAAGTCATAAAGCTTTTTCAAAAGCTCATCTAGCTCTGACTTCAGTAAGCGAAACTCTCTTTGTAAACGGGTAAGTGTTCGCTTATCTTTTTGATATTGGTCTATTTCTTCCTGTTTCAGGATCAGTTCTTTTTGGATTTTCACGATCTTATCGTGAAAGGCCTTGTCCTTTTTATTAGTGTAGTCAATTTTTCGTATGGGTAAGCGTTTTAAAACTTTGGTTCCTCTCGCGATATACCCACCTC
>CAZEZQ010000412.1:0-5569 GCA_964516245.1 uncultured bacterium
TTGCAGGCGAGGACGCCTGCGCTCCAAAAAAGACTTTTTGCCGAATCGTCTTAAAAAGTATGGATCATAAACTATACCATTTATCTTAACAATAGAATACAGAATTACTAGAACACAAACGGGTAAGAACATGCGGTTTTTGTTTTCTATTTTGTCTATTACTTGGTTATTATTTGGTTGGGTGAGTTTCGAAGCCATGCGCTGGCGCCCACCATCCCCCCCACCTTTTCATGCCGAACAAGCCTTGCATTCTATCACACATGAAGAGTTAGAGTCGCAAAAAAAGTATTGGCAGACGCTTCTCAATGAATATCAGCTTTCAAATATGGACCGTGAATCGGTGCATTTTCAGTTGGCCACATTGTATTGGATTGAAACCTATATGATGCGGTCAAGACCACAACAGCTGCAGATGCTGCAGAAATCACTCAATCATTGTTTTCAAGCCTTGGAACTTTCTACCCAAGGTCCAAATCATTCCAATTATTTGTATTCCATCGCCGATTTGTATCATCAAATGCATGAATACAAACAAGCGGAAAATTATTACATTCGAGCCTTAAGCCAAAACCCCAACCACAAACTCGCCCGCATCAGGTATTATGATTTAAAAAAAGAAATGGCGAGATAAGTTATTTTGGATGAATCGGGGACCATACTTCCAATTCGGGGTACTTTAAATGAAAAAGTTGTTGATCTCTTGTAACTAAAATATAATCATGGACGATAGCAGTTGCGACAATCAACGCATCCGGTATTTTTAATTTCATTTTACGTCTCAACAATATTGCTTGACACTCAACTTCATATGTTATTGGGAATACAAGAATTTTATTTAAGAATTCTAAAATTCGCTTTTCTACTTCATCAGTGATAAAAGGATGACATAAAAGTTCTATTCTGGCTATTTGACAAGCAGAGAAGGGGCGTGTTTCCAAATCAGAAATATATTCAGTCACCCAATTTCGGTTTTTCAAGATATCGATTATAATATTGGTATCTAGCAAATAACCACTTTTACCACTCATCACGTAATGCTCTTTGGAAATTCACGCTGTCTTCTTCAAATACATCTGAATGAGTTAAACATCCAGCCATTTCTAAAATTGAGGAATTGGATGATTGACTTTTGATCAATTTCTGATGTTTTAGCAAATTCAACGCTTGCGATACCGCTTCTTCCGGGGTTTGACACAATCCTTCAATTATACATTGATTCACTACTTGTTCGGATTCATTCGACAAACGAATATCCATGTCACTATGCTCCTTAATTCGAAAACTATTTCAAGAAATTATATCTTTTTTTTAATTCAAAGTACATTATTATTGTTTGAGTGTGATCTAATAAAAAAGGTTATGACAAATGCACATTTGGATCATCATTTCAATCTGCCTTATATGTAATTTTGGCCTTCATTTTATCTCGGCAATGTTGGGGAAGCCGTTGTATCCCGATTGGTTTTTGGAGTTGCATTTGGCCTTTTTCTGGTTTTCGGGGGTGTTTCACTCGTTAACCCACGAATTTCACGACATATCCAAGAAGAAATCTGATTTTGAGAAAGATATGCGCTGGCTGATGGGTTATGTGTTCTACGCGCATGTGATCTCCGCGCTTGTGCTCAGCCTGGGGTTGCAAGTTCATTTCATTGCCGCCTATCTGGGCTCGTTGGTGGTAACGGTGATGCTGCCAACCTTCACCGCAAAATATTTCGTGCATCCGTATTGGAAGAAGCGGCTCAAGAGCGAAAGGCTCACAGCCAATACGATTTGTGAGTTTGCCTCTGCAACCGAAACCGCCCAAAAGTTTCTCAGGCGATTTACTCCAGTGGAAGCATTTGTGTTCGATCACCTTCGCGAAAATCAAACCGCCACTTGCTTGTTGCTCAATCGAATTGAACGGCCCGAGCGGGATGGACTTTTTGAAGACCGCATACTGCAAATCCCCGTAGATTTAAACCAACAAATCGCTCTGGACGGGAATGAAAAATTCATCCGTTATCTTTTTGAAGATTTTGAAGGCCAAAGCGCCGTTTTGGAGCTGGATGTTCCTATCGAATGGCAAAGAATAGACTTCGACCAGCCTTTAGACAGCATTACCCTTGAGCAAATGGATCAAGCGTTTCCTCGGTATCCATCCCTGCAGCATGCGCCTCTCCCCATAGCCATACGCGAGGTTCAGTATGTGCATCTTGAGAAAATTCAAGAGAATAATCCTAAAAGTACTGCCTGACACACCTACTATCTATTTATAAGTTATAAGCATCGAATCAAACAAATCCTGCAATTTTTCTTTCTGAAGATCCGGCAACAAGTCCGATCCAGAAAACAATTGCTCAATATATGGTAACAAAGACATCCAATACGCACTATATATTGTTGCAGGCGAGGACGCCCACCAAGGCGCGTCTATGACCTGCGCTCCAAAAAAGACTTTTTGCCGAATCGTCCTTTCTCCCCTATACCACTAAACAAATTTTCACTAAAATGATAGAATCGTTTGCTGAATCAGGGGTAGTAAGAATCATCAAATGGGGAGTGCATCATGGAAATAGATTTTTTGCGCCACTTTGGTTTTCATCCTCAACTCATCTCCATTTTGCAGAATGCGTATGGAAAAGAGTTTCTTCCGCTGCAAGAGCGTGTGATTCGCGAACATGGCCTATTTGCCAATCGTAATTTGGTGATCTGCGCACCGACTTCTTCGGGAAAAACCTTTCTGGCTGAAGCGCTATTTCTTTATCACGCTCTGCATACCCGCAAAGTGATTTTGCTGGTGCCCACCAAGGCGCTGGCCAATCAGCGCTATGAAGAATTGAAATCAAGATATGCCCCTCTGGGCTATGATATCGTGCTTTCGTCGAGAGATCATACTGAAGATGATGGGCAAATTTATGAGGGGCGGTTTCATCTCGCCATCATTATTTACGAGAAATTTCGTGCATTGAGGGCTTCGCAAAGCGCTTGGTTATACTCTGTAGGCGCATGTGTTGTGGATGAACTTCACTATGTGTACAACCCCACACGGGGTCCTGATTTAGAACTTCTACTCACAGAACTGCGAACGCAGCCGGAGCTGCAAATTTTAGGGTTGTCTTCTGTGGTTTCTGATGAATTGGCTGCGAAGTGGTTGAACGCGGAACTTGTGGTCGAAAACGAGCGTCCAGTTGAATTGCGGCAAGGGGTTTTATGTGGCGACACTTTCACCTATTTGGAATTCAATACGCAACGAAAAAACACGGAAACTTTTCCTCTTTGTGGGCATACGGACCACGGTTTGGCGATGATCGAAGCGGCTCAACATTTTGCAGAAAGAAATGAACCCACGCTTTGTTTTTGGCCGAGAAAAGATCAATGCTGCCATGCGGCGGGAAAATTAGCGGCCCAATATGATGCGGATGATTCCATTGATTTGCAGCCAGTCAAGAATCTTGAACCCAGCATGATGCGGGAGGCGCTTTTGGAGCTGATCCCCCGCCGGCTGGCCGTCCACACGAGTGATTTAACCACACAAGAACGCCGGGTGGTTGAACACTATTGCCGCACGGGTGATATTCTCATTATCTGCGCGACCAGCACCCTGGCAGAAGGCTTAAACTTGCCGGTCGTGAATGTGCTTACCACGCCATTAATGTATGCCAACCCCAACTTGGATTGCCAAGATTCCACTCCAATACCAATGCTCATAAAGCAAGACCAATTGCACAACATGACGGGCCGGGCTGGACGGAAAGGTTTAAAAGCGTTTGGCCGTGGCATTCTCATCACCCATTCACCTGCGGATATAGAGGGGTTGCTGCATCTTTATGAAACCAAGCCATTGGCGCCCATGCTGCCGAAAGTGGGTAGCACACCATTGGAAGAACTGGCTCTTCAAACGATCGGTTTACGCAAAGGAACCAACTTCGAGCGCTGCGTTCAATTTTTGGGTAACACCTTAACGGGATATCATCAACTTTGGCCTGCCGAACTATCAGAACAATTCTACACAGCCGTTGAAACCGGAAAAACCCATCAGCTCCTATCAGAAGAATGCGGGAGACTGTATACAACCCCTATTGGAGATTTGGTGTGCAATCATGGGTTGTCAGAACACTCAGCCCGCAGGCTTGCCGATTACATTCAACAACATGTTCAAAAAGATATGCATCCTCTACAACATTTGTTATTTATCACAATGTTGGATGAAATGGCGCAATCCTATCTGCCGGTGCCGCGCAGCCAGGTAATGAATCATGCTTGGACCCGGAAATTGGAATCTCACCTCGATGAACATCATGTCGCCCGTTCTGAATACATCGCCCGTTTGCTTGAAAACAAAGCGGCATTGCGGGTGGAACATCATCGGGCGTTCAAAAAAACAATATTGTTATATTCTTGGAAGCAAGGGACCGATACTCACACGCTTGAAAAGCAATTTGGCATTTACATTGGAGCCATAATACGGATGGCAGAAGAAGCCTCATGGCTGCTTTCCTGTTTGGCTGGAACAGCTTCGTCTTATGGTTTTGATGCAGAACTTACAAAACCATTGCATCTCTTGCGGGAAAGCGTTCATTACGGCCTGCCCGCCGCGAATCGTGAGTGGCTAAACATGATAAAGAATCAAACTCTCACCCGTCGTGAAGTATTACTATTGGTCCAGGCTGGATACGCGTCACCGAAAGAGATACAAGCGCAAGACGAAGAACACATTCACTCACTGGCGCCAAATAAGTTCCATCTAATCTTTGTGGATCAACCCGCTCAAAATGATCCGCCAAAGAAACCTGTGAAATATGAAATTCATTTTGACCCCAGCCGGCCAGATTCTGTCAGCATTAACCAGCAAACCATCCAATTCACTAAGATTCAGGGCAATTTGCTGCGTTATCTGGCTCAGGCTCCCGAACAATGCGTGGAATACGAATCCATTCTCAACACGGTTTGGCCAGACAGCATTGGGGATAAAAAACTGTTGTCCCGCCAGAAAAATTTAATTCTTAAGAAGATTCAAAAGACCATAGGGAAAACCTCATCTCCATTAATTGAAACGGTCCCTGGGCATGGTTTGGTCTTGCGGGCCCGAATACAACGTATGGCAAATGGGTGATCCCAATTGAAGTTCTAGTCGCTGCACATTACTCTTATAGAATATGATTCGGCAAAAAGTATAATTCAGAATTCTAGGATACCCTTTGGAGCGCAGGCGTCCCGCCTGCATCTGTATATAGATGCAGGCGGGTGTATATAGATGCAGGCGGGTGTATATAGATGCAGGCGAGTGTATATAAATGCAGGCGGGTGTATATAGATGCAGGCGAGTGTATATAGATGCAGGCGAGTGTATATAGATGCAGGCGAGGACGCCTGCGCTCCAAAGAAGACTTTTTGCCGAATCGGCAGAATATGGACATTGTTTTTGTGGGAGAAATTACGATGAACAATTCTACAAGATCCAATCGGCGTGAATTTGCCAAAACAGCCGGGGTGTATGCGGGTGCGGCCGGTTTCTTATCCGCGCCCGCCATAAATGTGTTGGGCGCCAATGAAAAAGTTTATATTGGATTGGTTGGCTGCGGCAATCGGG
>CAZEZQ010000413.1:0-5563 GCA_964516245.1 uncultured bacterium
TGCGGCTCATGGCGTTGTTGGTGAACCACTTGGTCTCCGGCCAGTGTTCGGAGAGCGCCAGGTAATTGTTTTCATCCAAATGATCTTGAATCAGTTGTTTGGGTTTGAAGTTGAGAATGCCCTCTACCATCACAAAGGTGGTGCATCCCCCGGCTTGCAAGGCGGCTTGGTGGGCGCACAAATCGATGCCCCGGGCATATCCACTCACCACATTTACATTCAATTGGGCCAACTGTTCGCCAATCGACCGCGCTGCCTTCATACCCGCATCTGTGGCCTCGCGTGAACCGCTGAACCCGACTGATTGACATTGCAGCAAATTCAAATTGCCCTTAGCAAACAAAACCGGCGGCGCCTCATCACCCAAACGTTCCACCAAGTACTGTGGATAGCTCCCGTCTCCAACAGAAAGAATTTCGATTTCATGCTGCGCCAGCACTTCGTTCATAGGCTCAGCAATAGAAAGGGCTTTGTGAATCTCTTGCCCGATTTTTGGTGGAATTCGAAAATGCAGCTCCATCTCATCGAAAGGCAATTCAACAAAATCTGCCACGTTCAAATTTTGATTCTGTAACCGCACCAGTAGCGTATTGATACGCTTGCGTCCCATCCCTTTGGCAGCCAGTAATTGCAATAAGGCAATGTTATTCATCGTTCGTTAATTTTTCCAATCATTATCAGTATCGCTCCACGATTTCACACAAGCCAGGCCGATCACATGCTGTGCCCCTTGCTGCTTGAGAAATTTGGCATAACTCCACATCGAAATACCCGATTGATACAGGTCATCAATGATATACACCGTTTTTCCCGCAACAGACGAGGAGAGTTTTATCCACCCTCGCTGCAAAATATTTTCCCACTTTTGGATCCGTTCATGCATCGACAAATTTTTGCTGGATGCCAGCGTTTTGTTGATATTGGAATGAATCAACGGCCGGTTCAACCGTGTGGCTAGTTCACATGCAATTTTTTGAGCGATTTGTGGGGACATTTTCGTACTGGATGGGACATAACATAAAAGCGCGTTTGGGAAAGATGGGAGCCAGTGGAATGCTTCTTCAAACAATTCAGACAGCTTGATTACTGCTTCCTGTGATTTGGTATATTTGGCTTGGTATTCCAACTCGCCGATTTCAGTGTGTTTCCGGCCTTCCGGGGTGCGCATGAAATTGAAATCCAACGCCAGGCAAAAATCGAGTTCATCTTGAAAATGCTCGCGGATATTTTTGTTTAGGCCAATTAATACGGCCTGTTTATAAAACCGGATGAATCCATGCACCCATTCCACTTCTTGTCTCGGCAATTTAGGAAAAAATTTTGAGCGGATATTGTGTTTGCACTGTTTCCACGCCTGCCTGGTAAGTTTAGTCAACTTTGGGTTTAATTCATCAATCAATTCAGAGTATTCTGAAAAAACACAAAGGCTATACCCCCCATTCCGTTCTTCAAACACCGACCATTCCAGTTGCATACGGCTGCAAGGCGAAATGTGTATCATGACTCGTTCCTCCCAAAGATGCTTTACACAAAATGCCGAACAGAAGAAATCTGCCACATCTAATCTATCAAACTATTAATTGTTTGAAAAGGAGATGGTTTATCATTACAGAATTAAAGAATTTGTAACCCTTTATTTAATCATCTCATTCTATTCCCATATACTTCGAGAATTTTTTTGAATAAATGGGTGCTTGGGTGCCGTCCAATTTACTTATCCCGACCGTACTTTATTTGAAGAGCAGGCCCAGCCGGCCTATGAAGCCATCTTCCAACGCCTGGGCCCCCGCTCCCGCGAAATTGTGGAAAGTATTAAAGAACTGGGATAAAGTAGATGGGTCACGTTGTCTGACCCATCAAAACAAGATATCAATACCTGAAGCCCTTCGTCCCGCAGGGACTGAAAGATATTAGCCCAGCTTTTCAAGGCTGGGCGGACATTCACATACACTTTTTGGGAGTAGTAGTTTGTCAGCCATGAAGTGATGTCTGGTCTAAAGCATATTCCCCACTTATTTAGGGGGGGCTAGGGGATGATTCAAACTCATCATTTCACGGTGCGGGATAAAATCCTGGATATTATCGCTCCAAATGTGAATGTGGCAATAAACCGGAGACGGTCTGCGCAAGATATTGGAAGCCGAAATTGGCGGAGATTTTGGATGCGAAGGGATGGCCTCAGCATAAGCGCCCGCAAAAATACGACCAGTTTCATAAACTCTGTCAAATCAAATGTTAAATATACTGTAATTTAATACAAAATCTTGTGGTTAGCTTGGAGAAAAAAATATGTATATGGTGTTTTTAGAAGGGATATTTGAAGTTATAATAGGTAAAATTAGAGAAACGTTAAGTAAATTTCACCTGTGAGTATTTTGTTGAAACGTGATTTTATAAGTGTAGCTGAATCAACGCATAAACTCACAAAACAATCACACAATATATTGTGGATATCCTGTAAACAAACCACAATCTACAGTTATTTTGATTGACACTTGCCACTAGATGGGGTATAGTTGGAAAATTTCGAATCTTTTCTTTTTGTTGGAATGAGTTTTGATACATCCTTAAATCTATTTTTAGTAATGAGTTGAATTGATGAAAGCACGTGCAAAACAAAATCGTACTCTTATTTGCTCAGAGAAAGAAATTGAAGAATATAGCACTCATCTTCTATGTTTGAATTCAAAAGTAGGAATCGACAAAATTGAAAACAAAATTATTCAACAAGATTTTTTTCAAGTCGCATCATTTATACCAAATAAGTTTGTTGATTTACTCATTTTAGATCCTCCTTATAACCTTTCAAAAAATTATAATGGTCACTTGTTTAGGGAAAGAGATAAATCTGAATATCAAAAATGGTTTTCTTCACTTATAGGATTAATAAAACCTCTCCTTAAAACCACAGCAACTATTTATGTCTGTTCAGATTGGAAAACGTCTTTATTAATTACACCTATTCTTGAAGACTATTTTCATATTCGAAATCGAATTACATGGGAAAGAGAAAAAGGAAGAGGTGCAAAGACAAACTGGAAAAACAACACAGAAGATATATGGTTCTGTACAAATTCTGAAGAATATATATTTAACATCGATGCAGTGAAACTTAAGCGGAAGGTCCTTGCACCTTATCGGACAAAAGATGGTATCCCAAAAGATTGGGAAGAGGAACAAAAAGGTAATTTTCGTCTAACTCATCCATCTAATATCTGGACAGACATAACAATTCCATTTTGGTCAATGCCTGAAAACACAGATCATCCTACACAAAAACCAGAGAAGTTAATTGCAAAGCTTATTCTTGCCAGTTCAAATAAAGGGGATATGGTTTTTGATCCATGTGCTGGTAGTGGAACTACAGCGGTTGTAGCAAAAAAACTGGGAAGACGTTTTGTTTGTGTAGATATTAATAAAGAGTATTGTTGTTGGTCTTTGAAAAGACTTAAACTTGCAGAGAAGGATTTTTCTATTCAGGGTTATGCTGACAACGTTTTTTGGGAACGCAATAGTCTGGCCGATCAATTTAAAACAAAAAGAATCAATTCATTACAGGAAGATTTTCTTTCATGAGATCATCATTTTTCTATAACGCTCATTATTTGGATGTTGCAGAAAAAATTAAAACTTATTTAAATTCCGTTCCCGATTATTTATCAGATCAAACATCACGTAGTACTCGTGCAGCAGGTGATGCATTAGAAAACCTTGTAGCAGATAAATTTGATACATTTCTCGGAGATTGGTGTATAGAATATTCATATAATTTTGCAAGGCGTGCAATGGCTGATGTAGCATTCAAAGATAAAGAAGATTTTTATTGTGTCATAGATGTGAAAACACATCGTGAAGATACTAAATTCAATATGCCAAATCTCACTTCTGTAGAACGATTGTCGAGATTTTATGAAGATGATAATAATATTTTTGCTTTGATTCTGATTAAATATTCTGTAGATAAAAACAAAGTTACAGTAACAGAAGTTAACTTTGGACCAATTGAATTTTTAGATTGGGATTGTTTAACAGTAGGTGCACTTGGGTGGGGACAAATACAAATTGCTAATTCAAATCGAATTTTGATAAATCATGGATTTTCAAGAAAAAAGTGGATGCTTTCACTCTGCGATATTATGCTAGAATTCTATCCAAAGGAAATAATCAAAATTCAAGAGCGTTCAAACAGATTCATGGATATAAAGAGTTTTTGGGAAAAAAGAAAAGATATTTGGATTTAATGCAAAAAAATTTATAATTGGAATTTAATTAATTCTTTGTATTCTAGTACAATGAGTTGAGGGAAATTTATGGTACTTCGGAAAATTACCGTCTCAGGTTTCAAATCTTTCGCGGATAAAACCGAGATTCATTTCGATGAAGGCGTCACTTCTATAATTGGACCGAATGGCTGCGGCAAGTCGAATATTTCAGACGCCATTCGGTGGGTTCTGGGTGAACACAACCCGCGCAGGCTGCGTGGCCAGGCTATGCAGGATATGATCTTCAACGGAACCGCGAACCGTTCCGCCTCTGGCATGGCAGAAGTTTCGCTCACCTTCGACAATTCAACCAATATCCTCCCGGTTTCTTATCAAGAAGTGTTGATCACCCGGCGCTTGTACCGCAGCGGGGAAAGCGAATACCTGCTGAACAAAACCAAATGCCGGATGAAAGACATTACCGACCTGTTTCTGGATTCAGGGATCGGCACCAATGCCTACTCTCTGATGGAGCAAGGCCGGGTGGATATGATCGTCAACGCCAAGCCCACCGAACGCCGGCAAATCATCGAAGAAGCGGCTGGGGTGTCGCGCTTTTTGCACCGCAAAAACGAAGCGCTGCGCAAGTTGGAGCGCACCGAGTCGGATATCAACCGCATTCAAGACATCTTGCAGGAGCTTCAGCGCCAACGGCGTTCACTCGAACGCCAAGCCAAGCAGGCCGAACTGGCGCGGCGCTACCGCAAAGAGCTGCTGCAAGCCGAATATACCCTGCACGTGCGTTCGGGCAGCGAACTCAAGCACCGCATGGAAGATTTGGAAAACCGCTGCAAGGGGGTGCATGCGCAAATCAGTTCGAAAGAGGGCGAACTGCGCGCGGTGCGCGAGCGCAAACAAGGATTGCATCAACAACTCAACGAACAAGATGAGAAAAACCGCGAACAACGCGACCACTATGCCAGCGCCAATGCGCGTATGGAGCAGATGGAGCAGCATCTCCACAACCTCAATGAACGGCTGGCCGAATATTCTCAAATGCGCGAACGTCTGCTTTCGGAATGCGAAGCGGATACAAAACGGGCTGAAGACGAAAAACAGCGTATCGCCGAAGCCGAAAAGCAAATTCAATCATTGACCGAATTGATCAAAGAACTGGAAACCGATTCGCAGAAGATGGCGGAAGAATTGGAGAAAGTCTCCAGTGAATTTTCACAGGTGGAAGGCGAAGAAAAGAAACGCCGTACTCACTTCTTGGAACTGGACAAAGAAATTGCCGAACAGAAAAGAACGTCGCTGTGGCCAGTTGGTTGGCCAGCCGGGCATCGTCGAGCGTGGCCACA
>CAZEZQ010000414.1:0-4501 GCA_964516245.1 uncultured bacterium
TAATCGCTGCGGTATAGCTGTGAATAAAACCATACCATCCGGGATTGGCCCACTAGATGGCGCGGCGATGCCCCCTGCCACTCTCCATGGATATTGTGGTTGAGTGAGAAGCCAGCGCCATCATCTTGGATTGTGTTCTCCATCCAAAATGGAACGATATTCTGCAGTAAGATTTTCTCCAGCTTCTGTTGCAGTGTCTCGTTTTCTTGAGAAGAGAGATCGCCGGGTAGTGCTGTTTGAGATGCAAGCAACAAAACAAAAGGTATAATCAGTAAACGTAGTAGAAATATGCGCATAATTTCCCTCTCTTTGAGAATAAAATGGGATTGTTGGATAGGCCATGTTAATTAACCCATCCATGGCCAATGTCATTGAGTTAAGGAATATGGCAAGAAATGGGTGGCACAGGTTAGGAAACCTGCGCCTGAAGCTTGTATGAACTATGGATTAGCCATCAATTCATGCTTGACAGATTCATAGAATTACAATCTAGGTGATAAAACCTCAAAGTAAAAGGGCGCTCGCCATGAGCGCCCTTTGAATTGCCGTTTAGTAGAATGATTTTAATGAATAGTGCTGGAAAGCACTTCTTCGATCGTGGTTACGCCCTGAATCACTTTTTCCCAACCGTCTTCACGCAAAGTGCGCATGCCGTCTTGCCGCGCTTGGCGGAAGATATTGGAGCTTGATGCGCGTTGCAAGACCAAGTCACTGACCGCTTCGGAAAGGCGCAAGAGTTCAAAGATTCCAACACGGCCCCGGTAGCCGGTGTAATTGTTGTCGGCGTTGGGAATGCCTCTGTAGAAGGTAATGTTCTCTACATCCTGTGGTGAAAAGCCCATTTCGCGGATCAGGCGCTCATCGGGCCGATAGGGTTCTTTATCATCGACATCGATGGTTCGCACCAACCGTTGAGCCAAAACCCCGGTAACCGCTGATGAAATGAGGAAGGGTTCCACTTCCATATCAATCAAACGGGTCAGAGTGCCGGGAGCGTCGTTGGTGTGCATTGTTGATAGCACCAAGTGGCCCGTGAGCGACGATTCAATCGCCATCTGGGCGGTTTCGAAGTCACGAATTTCACCGACCATGATGATGTCGGGGTCCTGACGAAGAATTGCGCGCAGGCAACGGGCGAATGTCAAACCCACATTGGGGTTGATGTTGACCTGAACCACCCCGTTCATCTGGTATTCCACCGGGTTTTCGGTTGTAATCATTTTCAACATCGGGCTGAAGATACGTGAAAGCGATGAATACAGTGTTGTGGTTTTGCCGCAGCCGGTTGGTCCGGTAACCAGGATGATGCCGTTTGGTTGTTTGATCATCTTTTCGAAAACTTCAAGCGTATCGGGCATCATGCCGATGTTTTCGAGCCCCAGGTTCATCACCTGGCTGTCTAGAATACGCATCACCACGCTTTCGCCGTTTACTGTGGGCAGTGTCGAGACACGAAGTTCGATATTGCGGTCGGCCATCGTAAGTTTCACACGTCCGTCTTGAGGCAGCCGCCGCTCGGCGATGTTCAAGCCCGCCATAACTTTGAGGCGGGAAATGATCGCGGTTTTGAGGTGAGCGGGAGGGGGAACGGTTTCGTGCAGAATTCCATCAACACGATAGCGAATACGCAGCGAGTTTTCGAAAGGCTCGACGTGCAAGTCAGAAGCTTTCTCTTTAATTGCTTGCAGCATTACCAGGTTCACCAATTTGATGATCGGCGCTTCGTGAACAATCTTTTCGAGATTGCCGAAGCTTTCGTCTTTTAAGTCCAGCTGCAAATCTTCCGTTTCGAGTTTGCCCAGCACTTCATCAACCGATTCTGTCCCGGTGCCGTAATATTCATTGATGGCATTTTGGATGTCTTCTGCGCTGGCAATGACCCCCTTGATTGGATGATCGATCCAAATCCGCAAATCGTCGAGTGTTTGAACGTTGGTGGGGTCAGAGATCGCAATGGTGACTTCATCTGTATCAGGATCAATTTGGAGAGGAAACGCTTTGTATTGGCGGGCCAAATCGCCCGACATCATAGCAAGCGCCTCGTCGGAGACATCGAAATCACTGATGCGAACCAAATCCATCCCCACTTGCTCGGCCAATACCGACAGCAGGTCTTGTTCAGATGTGTATTCGGTTTGTTCTGAAAATTCCGTAATCTGATCCAACACGGCGTCCCGTACGGCCTGGCCGGCTTCGTCTTCCACCAACGCCCGGCCTGTGCCTCCTGCACCGACGGCAGCGCCCGCTTCGTCACCGACCATTTCCTGCATGTAAGAACCTTCTGAAACCTTTCCTTCTTTCTCCGAAGTCGGTCCATCGGTTTTGGTATCTTTATTCACGTTTTCAGGCTGATCGGATTGTTCTTGTAATTGCTCTTCCGGTTGAGGATCTTGTTCTTTTTCCTGCTCCTGCTCCTGCTCTTTTTCTTTTTTACGTCCCAGTCCTAACATAGTGATATCCTTGCAGCGGAAGCAACATTCCGCGAGTATTTTTATTTAAACAAAAGTTTTTGCCGCAATTCGTCGGGTTCATGTGCGCGTTCGACTGCTGTTTCAGCCGTGATCGACCCTTTGGAATACAGATTGTAGAGAAACTGATCCATCGTAATCATCCCCAATTTGGCCCCGGTTTGAATCGAGGAAATGATCCGGTTGGTTTTGCGTTCACGAATGAGGTTGGCGATGCCCGCTGTCATAATCATGATTTCGTATGCGGCGATTCGGCCTTTGCCGCTGGCGCGGCCCATCAGGGTTTGTGAGATTGATGCAATCAACGTAACCGAAAGCTGCATGCGAATTTGTTCCTGCTGGTTGGTGGGGAACGCGTCCACAATCCGGTTGATTGTGGCCGCCGCGCTGTTGGTGTGCAGTGTGGCGAACACCAAGTGGCCGGTTTCGGCGGCGGTGATCGCCGCCTGCATGGTTTCGGTATCGCGCATTTCACCCACGAGAATCACGTCCGGGTCTTGCCGAAGGGCTGAACGAAGGCCGTCCGCAAATGAGATGACGTCTTCGTGCAGCGCCCGGTGGGTTACGATTGATTTGCGGTGCGGGTGAAAGTATTCGACCGGGTCTTCAATCGTAATCAAGTGGGTGTCGCGGTTGCGGTTGATATAATCCAACATGGTGGCGAGCGTTGTGGTTTTTCCAGAACCAGTAGGTCCCACAACCAATACCAATCCCCGGTGCCGGTGCAGCAAGTCTTTGGTCGCTTCAATCGGCAATCCCAAATCTTCAAAGGAGAGGATCCGTGAGGGGATCAACCGCATCACCATCCCATAATTGCCCATGGTGCGAAAGATGGATACACGAAACCGGGCCAGGTTTTGGAAGGCATAACCATAGTCGGCACTGCCAATCTCGGCGATTGATTCGCGGTGCATGTCGGGTGAAACACTCGACATGAGGTATTCGGTATCATCCGGCGTGAGAGGTTCGTTTCCCAAATCTTCAAGGCGGCCGTCGACCCGAATCACGGGTGGACGCCCCACTCGAAGATGGAGGTCTGATGCATCCCGCTCCACCACAATTCTGAGCAGGTCTTCCATTTCAATGCGATTCTTTTGAACATTAGCCACTTCGTATTCTTCTCCTGTACATCTAGATTAGAACTCGTCACTCGCCGTGATTCGAGCCACTTCTACCATGGTGGTCATCCCCCGCAGCACTTTCTGCCATCCATCTTCACGCAGGGTGCGCATCCCTTGTTTGCGGGCAGTATTGCGAATGGCGTCGGTAGATGAATTGTCCATCACCAGATCCCTAATTTCATCTGAGTTTTCCATGACTTCGTGAATCGCGGTACGGCCTTTGTAGCCTGTATAACTGCAGGTTTCGCAGCCGCGGCCGCGCATGAACGTGCTGCCTTTGTATTCGTCGGGGTCGAACCCTAGGTCCTTGATCACCATGGGATCCGGATCATAAGGCTCTTTGCATTCTTTGCATATCGTTCGAAGCAACCGCTGGGCGATCACCGCTTGAATGGCGGAGGCCACCAGGAAGGGTTTTACACCCATTTCCACCAAACGGGTGGTGGCTCCGGGGGCGTCGTTGGTGTGAAGTGTAGAAAAGACCAAGTGACCGGTCATCGCGGCACTGATAGCGATTTCGGCTGTTTCCACGTCACGAATTTCCCCTACCAGAATGACATTGGGCGCCTGGCGCAACATGGAGCGCAACGCCAAACTAAACGTCAGTCCGACGTCAGCGTTCACCTGCACCTGGTTGATGCCTTCAATCTGGTATTCGACCGGGTTTTCAACCGTAACGATTTTGGTGTCGATCGTGTTGATGACGTTCATCGCCGAGTACAGGGTCGTTGTTTTTCCCGACCCTGTCGGGCCGGTCATGAGGATGATGCCGTGCGGTTGGCGAATCATCTGCTTAAATTTCTCGATGTTGTCTTCCAAAAAGCCGATTTGTTCGAGGCCGAGAAGCACCCCTTCCTGTTCGAGCAGACGGGTCACGATACTTTCTCCGTGCAGTGCGGGGAGAGCAGAGAC
>CAZEZQ010000414.1:4511-5557 GCA_964516245.1 uncultured bacterium
AGAGACACGAAAGTCGAATTTGCGGCCCAGGATGTTTTGCTGAATACGGCCGTCTTGGGGAACCCGCTTTTCTGAAAGATCCATATCGCTCATCAGTTTCAAACGGGTGAGAATCGGGCCCTGCAGTTTTTTGCTGGGAGATTGAATTTCGTGAAGCACACCGTCGATACGGAAACGAATGATAAATTTATCTTCAAAGGGTTCGAAATGGATATCTGAAGTTCCGGTGCGCACCGCTTCTTCGAAGATCAGGTCGACCAGGCGCATAATCGGCCCTTCGTCGTCTACGCTGATGTCTTCTTTCAGCATGTCTTGATAGCTTTGTTTTGTTTTTCTCTCTCTTGCAGTGGTTCCGTAATCCTGATCTTCGGTGATTTCATTCAACATGTCTTCGACCATCATTTGAGTGCCTTTGTAATAGCGTTCGATGGCCAAGGTGATTTCGCTTTCGCGCGCCAACACCCAATTGATGTTGTAATCTTCAAATTTGAAGTGGAGTGAATCTTGCGCGTCGATGTTGAATGGATCGGCAATCGCGATCGTGATGGTTGAATCTTCTTTGCCTACCACCAAGGCGTGAAAACGGCGGGCCAATTTTTCTGGAAGCATGTTGATTACTTCGGGAGGAATACGCTTCTGGCGCAGGCTGAAGATTTCCATATTGGATTGCTTCGCCAACGCTTCGAGCATGTCTTCGCCACCCACTTCGACTTGGGCGTAATCGACATCTTGAATTCGCTGCGCACTCTCTTCTTCCAACTGCAGCCGTTGTTGTTGATTGGCGTTTTGAGTGGATTGATCTTGGTTGGCTTCGTTTTGTTCTTCGCCGTTGACTGTTGCTGATTTGTTATCTTGTTCAGCCATTTTTTTACCTACTTTATTACTTTTATTATATGACGAATCGGCAAAAAGTCCGTTCCAGAAAACGACCACACTATATGCAGCAATGTGGGTATTTAATCTGCACAGTATGTTGTTGCAGGCGAGGACGCCCACCAAGGCGCGTCTATGACCTGCGCTCCAAAAATGACTTTTTGCCGAATCGT
>CAZEZQ010000415.1:0-3662 GCA_964516245.1 uncultured bacterium
AAGGGACGGGGATAGTTGCGGAAATCGGAAATGGCGGTATCTACCGCGTTATGAATGCGTTGCTTCTCTTCGGCATTGACGAGAAGGTTGGAGAGCATGTTCCGAATTTCGATATCCGGCTCAAGCAGCATGCGTTCATAGGCGTCTTTCCACTCATCTTCGTGTAAAGTTTTCAGACGCGCGGCAAATTGCTGCTGGTGCCCTCTGAAGCGCAAAAATTGGATGATTCGAATGGCTCGTTCCACATCTTCCAATGCGTCATCCAAGATGTCTTGCGGCATAGATTCAACTTTATCCGAATAATTTCTTAAGTCTTCGTTGGTCAGAAACAATTCCACCCGCTCGGCAACGCTTTTTCTCAATGGGGCCAATTCAGAAATCTTTTTGGAGAAATGCCGAACGGTCTCTTCGTTGATTTCGGCTTTTTTGGTTGTGCGGAGAAAACTATAGATTTGATCCACTTTGCTGTGGGGCGCTTTGGTTTCGTCAAACTTAAGCAGCAATTCATCTTCATCGCTAATGGCTTCTTCGCGAAGGTTATATTGTTTGTTGGATCCTCCTGTAATTGAAATATACTGGTCTTTTCGTAAAGCGCTGTTGGTATTCGACCACCACGAGCTCCAATGGCGGTTTTCAATCACTTTTAACAGGTTTTCTTTGATTTCTTTGGTGCTTAGGCTGCCGGCATAGCTGCGGAGCAACAATTTCATCAATTCTACCGGGTCTTCTTGAGCCATGGTTTTTAAGCGGTCTTTGTCTAACACGCAAAGCACGCGAAAATCATCATCAGCCAATTTGGTTACAGCATTCCTGGCCAATTCGATATCCATCTGATGGTTGCGTTTGCGTTGAAAATTGATTCGAACTTTCCGTTTGCGCTTATCCAATTCTTTCACCCGGCCGATCCCCCAATCGGGGTGGCGAACAAACGTATCGGGGAGAAAATTGACCAGCAGTTCAGTTTCGGGGAGGGTGTCTTTAAGGGGGATATCTTCGTTATTCAGATTTGTATGTTCGATAATGCGGTCGACTTCTTTGTTTTCGGGATATTTCTTTTTTAACGAATCAATGGCGATCTCACGCAAATTGTTATCATCGGGCGTGTATTCCAATATATTGTTCACCAGAGAGAGGCGGTTATCCCAAGCGCCCCGGTCTTCCATCACCGGCAAAAGCATTTCAAGCAGCAATCCCGCGCGTTGCTTTTGCTTCATATTGTTTAACTTTTTGGCGATATCCGAGAAAAAGCGAAGATGGTTGGGGGCCAGATCGACGAGTTCCATCCAATAATTTTCCAATTGATCGTATTGCCGTTCGTCGGCGGCAGCGTGGACGGCTTGTTCGAGATAGCGTACTGCCTCATCTTTGTTGTTTTGTTCTTTATAATACTGCGCCAATTTGCTGCAGGTTTCTATAATTCGGTCTTTTGAATCCAATAGGCGGATTAATGCGGTTTCGTATTCTACCCCCTTTTGGTCCAATTTCTCCAGCGATTGCACCAGCGCCCGCAATACATAAACCGATTCGGGATCTGATTTCAAATGTTCACGCGATTTTTCGGCCACTACGTCCCACTTTTGTTTTTGTCGCAATTCGTTCAGTTCAGCTAGTGCTACCATAATTCTAACCCATTTATCAATCTTTAGTTTTTTTGTAAACTTTTAATTTTCCAATCATATATTGTAGCAGTGGATAGATGAAACTACCAACGTCCACAGCTCACTTCAAGAAAGAGGAATAACATTCTTCATATTCTCTGGCCATGGCTTCGGCAGATGCCACTTGTTCTACATATTGTTTCCCTTTTTGGCCCATTTCTGTGATTTGCTGAGGGTTTTTCAAGATTTTCTCTAATGATTCACAGAAAGTTGTTTCATCTCCCGGCTCGGCTAAAAAGGCGGTTTGGCCTTCTTCGACGATTTCTGGAATTCCACCTGCCCGTGTTGACACCACGGGCAAACCGGCTTGCATCGCTTCCATAATGGATACCGGCTGCCCTTCCACTTCTGAAGGGAGGGCAAAAATATCCATTCCAAAAAGCAGGCGTTGCGCGTCAGTACGAAAGCCGGTAAAAATTACCTGATTCTGTAGATGTAATTCATTAGTCAATGCCCGCAGTTTGTTTTCCATTTCACCTTCTCCCACAATGAGAATTTTTATTTGTGGGTAGTGTTCAATTAGTTTGGCGGTGGAACGAAGCAAAATATCATGCCGTTTGGCCCAGCGCAATTGGGCTACCACCCCAATTACCAGATCATCATCATGGAAGCCGAATTCTTGTCTTGTTTGTATTCGAATTTCATCTTCCGATTCGTTGAAATGATATTTTTCAATGGCATTGCGAATGTTTTTCATTTTTTTGGTGGGCAAACCGATTGCGTCACGGGCGCTTTGATATCCAATTTGAGAACAGGTGATGTATTGATGGTCTAGCCAGTGGGTCCAACGTTCAAGCCAGCCGTACATATACCCATAGGCTTCAACACTATAAACGCTTTCTAATGAAGAAATGACGTAGGTTTTTGGCCGGAACAATCGTGTTAAGCGCGCGAATAAGTTGCTGTGATGAAGAAAACTGTGAATGATAAACGGATCAATATTTTTGATTTCACGCCACCATTTCCGCCACAATTGAATCGGTTTAATTTTTTCCGCATCCAAATTAACCGCATATGTATTTAACTTTTTGGCTTCTTCGATAAGATCACCGGGCCCTTTTAATGTTATTACATAAGGTTCAAAGCGGGTTCTGTCGATATGATGCAATAAAGAAATGATTTTGCGTTCTGTACCACAGATTCTCGAATCGGTTGTAACAATTAAAACGCGTATTGGCATGAATTTTTTTCTTGTGTCTAAAATTAAATTTTGTAAAATAGGTGAAATAATTTGGATTTCTTGATAAACTATAGTAACGAAGGCTCCCTTTTCCAAAGGGGGATAAGGTGTTTTTCTTGAAGAGCCCTTTTTCATGTGATTCTTATCGCGATATCCTGTAGGATATTCTAATGATTGTATTGCGAAACAATAGAAGGGAGAATTAACGATGCATCATTCTTCCCTCCATCCCATGGATGCTCAGTGGGACGCTGCTGCAAAACAACTGTACAAACAAGCCTATCCAGATTTGGTGCGCGCGTTTCGCCAAATTATTGGACGTGGATTTTTGCGTTGCAAATGGATCCCCGATCCATTGGCGCTCGATTACCTCACCAAGGTTCTCATTCGCTTCTTGCCGGTAGAGGTGACCAAACACAAATTGGAAGAAGCGTTGGGTATAGCCGAAGAAGATGCCAACGACCCCCGCGAAATCATCCGCTTCTATGAAATGGCGGGAGAAATGATCTTGTGGTGGTCGGGAGTGTATCGCCAAGCCGTCTACCAGGAAGAAGGCAAACGGTCATACACCATTGCGTATGAACAGCTGCAGGATTATGAAATCCCCACCAAGCGCTTTATTGTCAAACCTGGCGATGAAGAGCCATATGTTTCCAAACGTTTGAAGCTCAACAAGATGTTTAGCGAGCAGTTTGAAAACTATCAGGAGATTCTCGAAAATACCGAGATCATTAACGATCCGGTGTTTGCCAAATACCGGACTCAATTTATGACCGACGATTTTTCGATCAATTGATGGGAACCTAAAATTTGGTGGAAGGGTC
>CAZEZQ010000415.1:3672-5553 GCA_964516245.1 uncultured bacterium
CGCCGAGCCGGTTTGATTGAACGCCTTCTGATTTCCATACATGGCCAGCATTATCCAAATGGATGATTAAAGGCATTGAGGTATTAGCGTTGGATATCTCACGTGTTTTTTGGTACGATTGATTCGAACTTTCAATCAGCCCGGCTCGGCGGGAGCCTCGCCCTCCTGATCGCGAATAAAGTTTATCATCCAAAACGTTCTTCTACTCGAAAGGCGTCTTCGATGTGTTCTAGTTCTGGTTTGCGCTGGGGTTTTGCCAGGATGGAAATGACATCATAGCGGATATCCCATCCTTCATGTAAATCGCGTTCGTAGAGATAGTGTTCAGCGGCTTTGACAATGGCGGTTTGTTTTTTGGGTGTGACCGCTTCTATTGGGGTGCCGAATTTTTCATTGCGCCGGCCTTTGACTTCAGCGAAAACAATTAACGATCCCTTGTTGCAGACCAAGTCGAGTTCGCCCCCGCGGGTTTTGTAGTTTCGTTCCCAAACCGTGTAGCCTTTGGATTCCATCAGCGCCGCGGCGAATGTTTCCCACGCTTCGCCTTTGTCGACGGTGGCCGGGAGTGTGCGGCGTTGTTTTACCAAGGCTGTTTCCATGCGGTATTCAGCGCTTTGTTTGAGGTAAAACCTTTCTTCTTCAGACAATTTTGCCTGCGCCAGCGATTGCAGGTAAGTTTCATAACATTCCGGCGTCTTGCAGCGGGTGAGGTGCAAATACAATTTCTGAAACCCGGCGTTGGGATCGCTGCGCAGTAAATTTTCTTTCACCCCGGCAAAACTGGTGCGGTGCGATGGGCTGGGCCCGAACAACTGCACGGCGATGCGGTGGTATTTGGTGGGATAACCCTTGTGATAGCCGAAGCCGTAGCGCGTGTCGCAGTGATGCATTGATGTGAGAATGCGGTCTCGCACCACTTTGGCGATTATGGAAGCTGCCCCTACCACCACTGATTTTTGGTCGCCTTTTACCAGCGCTTCTCCTTGGTAATCGATCTGGGGGAAGTCGCGGCCATCCACCAAGACGTAGTCTGGAGGTTTGTTGAGTTTTTCGACGGCGCGACGCATGGCCAGCAACGCCGCCTGGCGAATGTTGATGGTGTCGATTTCTTTGGGTGAGGCCTGCGCTACACCATACGCAATCGCGTTTTGGATGATGCGGGCATAGAGCTGTTCGCGGATGTGTTCGCTGAGTTCTTTGGAATCTTTGATGGACCCGCGCAGGTGGGAATCTATGCTTTTAGGAAGGATTACCGCTGCCGCCACCACCGGCCCGGCCAGGGGGCCACGCCCGGCTTCATCCACCCCCGCGATGAGTTTGCAGCCTTGGTTGAAAAGCTTATCTTCGTAGGTCACCCTTTGTCCCTCACATTATTAACATAAACATTCATCGGCTGTCTCGCAATTCACGAATATCTTCCGCACTATCGCTTTGAATAGGTCCAATTTCTTTGCGAAACTCATCCAATCGGCGTTTCCATTCACTAAAATTTGTTTGTTTATCGCATTGAAGAAAAAATTGTTTGGTTGTTGCTTCGGATAATATTTTTTGCCTCTTCTTCAAAGGATACTCCATTTGAATCGGCGCGTTGTTTGATGTGTTGTGCAGTCTCATCATTCAGTTCAAGGGTGACTTTTGTCATGATCCATTTCTCCCTCTTGTCTTTACCTGCCTCTTACTAATAGCATAGCATGAGATGGGAAGGCAAGGGTATAAAAAAACTCCCTCTAGATGGAGGGAGTATGTGGTCTATGTCATTAACTTAAGCGGGAGGGCGAGGCTCCCGCCGAGCCGGAATGCTTCCATTACCTCAGGAGGAGATCAAGGCTCCTGCCGAGCCTTAGTTGGTAAATCAGAAGTATTGGGAAATACCGGCTCATC
>CAZEZQ010000416.1:0-1031 GCA_964516245.1 uncultured bacterium
CACCTACCGGAAATATGTAGACGAAGTCGAAGTCAATGATGTGCTTCGTTCCATCAACAAAATGCGGATGATGAGTATCGACGCGATGAAAGATCAAACAGAAAAATGGATCAATTTCAAAAATGGGTTTGGCGGAATACGCGACATCGAGTTTTTTGTCCAAGCCGTGCAGCTGTTGTATGGAGGACAGTATCCTGAAATCAAACTCACGGGCACATTGGTCTCACTTCGCCGGATGCACGAAAGCCATTTGCTGCCGGCTGCTGAATATGAAATCATTTCAAAGTCATATAAATTTCTCCGGCGAATCGAACACCGGCTGCAAATGGTCTCCGATCAACAGGTTTATGTGCTTCCAAAAGATGAAAATGAACAATGGAGATTGGCCAAAAGCCTTGGCTATGACTCTTATGATGGTTTTGAAGAAGAGTACAAACAGACCACCAAGCAAGTTCGTGAAATTTACAAAGAGGTTTTCCGAATAGATGATTGGAACGATTCGGTAGAGATGATGTTGGAGAAAGACAAATACGACAGTTCGATTGAGGCCATTTTGGAAAATCATGGGTTCCGTGATGCACGCCAGGCATTCAATTTAATCAAAGATCTTAACAAATCTTCCGATCTGCATTTGCAACCCAAAACCACACGATTGTTCAAAACGATCCTGCCCCGTTTTATGCAGGCGCTGCAATCCAGCCCCGACCCCGACCTTGCTCTCGCCAATTTCGACAAATTGGTTTCTGCCTTCAAAGCCAAGTCTGCCCTATATCAATCTTTCAAAGAGACTCCCAATCTTTTGAAATTGCTGGTTTCTGTAGTCAGCAGCAGCAACTTTCTGACTCGGTTGGTTTTGCGCGACCCATCCTTAGTAGAATCGATCGGCAGGGAAGGGTATTTTGAAGAACTGATTACCCCCCAATTGCTCGAGAGCCATTACCGCATCATGCGTTACGCCTTTCCCAATCAACCTCTACGCGACATCTTGCTGCGGGTTCAAAACGCTTCCATGTTTCGCAGCGGGATGCGCT
>CAZEZQ010000416.1:1041-5543 GCA_964516245.1 uncultured bacterium
AAGATATGGCACTCGAACTTACCCATATTGCCGATTATGTCTTAGCCGCTTCTATGGCACCGGCAAAAGAGGCGTTGCATGAACGCTTTCCCGAATTCACACGGAATTATGCCGATGAAATTGCGGTGCTTGGATTCGGCAAACTGGGGGGGATGGATTTTAATGTGGCTTCGGATTGTGATGTGGTTTTTGTATTTGAAGAACACCACCAAACTGGTGAAATCGATTCGGCGGACTATTTTCACCGCTGGGCCGCCAAATTTATGGAATTCATGCAAAGCAAAGGCCCTCTTGGATTTCTCTATCAGATTGACGCCCGCTTGCGTCCACACGGAAAACACAGTCCTTTGGCGTGCAGTTTTGCCCATCTGTTGGATTATTACCGCCATCATGCGCAATTGTGGGAAAAAATGGCCTTGACTCGAGCCCGCTTGGTTTGCGGCAATCCAAATTTCGCCGGCTTTATTGAAGAACTAAAAAATGAAATCCTATTTCAGCAGCTGCCAGCCAAAGAAGATATTGAATCGATATTGGATATGCGCAAAAAAATTGAACGCGAAAAAGGCAGCGAGACGTTAAAATCTGCACCCGGGGGATTGATTGACGTCGAATTTATCTCCCAAGCCTTGGTGCTATGTTATGGTCCTGAGCATAAATCGATTCGAAGCGCTTCGACATTGGAAAATATACGCAATGCCGCCGAAGAAAATGTATTAACGAAAGAAAACGCGGACCACTTGATAGAATCGTATCTGTTTCTTCGTGAAGTAGAAAACAGAATGCGCATTGTAAACAACGTTTCGATTGATTCACTTCCAAACGACCGGGATGAATTGGAAAAACTCACGCGGCGTTATGCCTTGCGTTTGGGCACCGAAAAACTTTCCTCAGAAAATTTTTTGAAAACGATTGAAGACCATGCCCAAAGAGTACGGTCCATCTATGAAAAGTTCTTTTCGGAGCAACTGAATCGATTAAATTCAATTTTAACATAGCTATTGTTCAATTCTTAATTGAAATAAAATTCAATTTCGATTTCCATTGCTTGATCGTTTGGGCTGTCGAATTGCTGGAAGTCTAAAATTACTATGTTTGATACAGAAGAGATTATCGCAGACCGTTATTTGGTGGAAACCATCGTGCAGGGGCACATGGGGATTGTTTATCTGAGTATCGATCAAAAAACACAACAACCGGTGGCCATCAAAACGTTTAAAGAAGAATATCTCAACGCACAAGAAAATCACAAGCAATTTTTACAGGAAGCAGTAACCTGGATCCGATTGGGAAGCCACCCCAATATCGTACGCGCCTATGCCTTAAAACTGTTTTCAGAAAAACCCCATTTGGTTTTGGAGCGCATTTTTCCAAATAACCTCCGGGGGACCACTCTCAAAGATTATCTATTCACTCGCCATGTTAGTTTGGAAGAAATTCTTCAATTGAGTATCAGCCTTTGTGAAGGGATGATTCACGCCCTGAATAAATTCCCCAATCTCGTTCACCGAGACCTCAAACCGGAAAATATACTAATCGGCGATGATTTGATCCCCAAAATCTCTGACTTTGGGATGACGCTCCAACAAGGGATCATTGCGGGCGATTACGGCCGATCCACTCTCTGGGACAATCCAAATCATCCTTCTCACCTGGCCCGAAGAATGCTGGGAACTCCCGCCACTGCATCACCGGAACAATGTATGGCGGAGGCTCTGGATACCCGTTCAGATATCTATTCATTTGGCTGCATCCTCTATCAGATGGCGACCAAACGGCTCCCCTTTTATGGAGGGACAGTAGAAGAATACATCATCGCTCATACATGCAAACAAGCGGCTCCACCCCATGAACTGATACGCGACTTTCATAAAGGTTTTTCTTCTCTGATTATGAAATGCCTTGAAAAAGAGAAATCCAAACGTTTTCAGTCATTTAACGAATTGCAATCTGAATTGATAGATATATTTGAAAATCATTTTCAGCGGGAGCCTTATAGCACGGTCAAAGACATCCCCTTTACCGTCAATGATCATATTGACCGGGCGGAATCGTTTGCCGTGCTTCAAGAATACGCAGAAGCAAAAGAAGAATTGCATAAAGCGGAAGAACTTGCCGGCAGCCAAGGCATTATCGAATATGGCATGGGCAAAATCAGTTTGCAACAAAAAAAGTACAACGATGCATTATCCCGTTTTCAAAAAGCGTTGGAATTCATGCCCAATGATGACGATTGCCTGTACTGGTTGGCTCATTGTTATTTTAAGTTAGAAAGATTGGATGATGCAATCCACTTGCTGGAAAAGGCCATTAATGAGGGAAGCACCTCTACAACTATATTCAGATATTGTGCCAATTTATATACTTACAAGCGTGATTTTCATTCCGCCATCCGTATTTTAAAAAAAGGATTGGAAGTATGTTCAAAAAAATTCCCACTTTATAAGCTGCTTGCAAAAGTATACAGATATAATAATGATACAAGCAACGAATTGCAGACATTGCAGCATGGTTTGCATCTTGAGCCGAACGATCTTTCGATTATGTTTCGATTTGCCGAAATCTACCAGTCAAAACACGACAAGCGGCAAGTGTTGAAATGGACTGAAAAAATCGAATCTTATGAATTGGAACGGTACGAAGATTGGTATCGGTTGGGTCATTTATACAAATGGTTGGGTCAACTATTGGATTGCTTGGATGCATGGGAACAGGCTTGTTTGTATGGGGGAGGGGATTCTAAATTTTACGTAGAGATTGCGAATCTTTATCGCCGATTTCGCCGTTACCGTGAAGCTTGGTCTGCTATACTTCAAGCGGAAAAGATGGGTGAATATGTGGACGATATCAAACGGGATATTCAAGCAAATATTTCCTTCACTTGAGGATGGTTTATGAAGTATATAATTTTTTCAGATGTCCACAGCAATTTAGAAGCGCTTCTTGCCTTTCTGAAACTCACAGACGAATTTGACGGCCATATTCGCCTATGCCTTGGTGATATTGTGGGGTATGGGTCTTCTCCCAATGAGTGTTTGGATATGATTCATGAGCGTGATATTCCCGTGGTGATGGGCAACCATGACTACGCCCTGGTTGACAATGGTTCTGAAAAAATGTCGTTTAACTGGATCGCCCGCGAAGCCATCGAGTGGCACGCATCGGTTTTGCGGTATGACAATTTAAAGCGCATCCAAAACTTTCCATTTGTACAGATCGTCGATTCCACCGTTTCGATTGCCCATTCCAATTTTAATGTCCCCGCTGATTTCATTTATCTGTTTGATAAGAGACAGGCGGCTTTTTCGTTTTCTGGATTAAAAACGCAGGTGGGTTTTTTCGGCCACACACATTTGCCTTCTGTATTTACAGAAGAAAAATCAAAAGCGGCGAAGAACCGTGTTTCGTTTGATACGATCAGAGGGAGCAACTACACTTTCGCAATAGAACCAGGCAAACGATACTTGATTAATCCTGGAAGCTTAGGCCAGCCTCGCGACGGTGATTCACGCGCTTCGTATGTGGTGATGGATACGGATAAAATGACCTGTACCTTTCGCCGTTTGAGTTATGATTATCACTCCGAATCACGGCGAATGCTCGACCGGAATTTACCTAAAGCTCTTGCCCGGCGGATACTTGTAGGGCAGTGATGTTTGGAGCGCAGGCGTCCTCGCCTGCTATATATTTCGATGTAATTATTAGATGCAGGCGAGACGCCTGCTCTCCAAAATAGTAGTATCACTATATGCCTAGATTGCGCTTTTTGCCGAATCGTTTTGTATAGTGGGGCTTCATTTATTTCCGCTTGTGGGCCATGGCCATCCGGCTCGGGGAATTCTCTTTAGGTTTTGAATCCACCTTCATGAATTTCTCCCGGTTTCGAATTTTGTTGAGTTCTTCTTCTGTACGTTTGTTTTTTTTCTGATTTTTTTTGTATTTGTTAACAGATTCTCGAATCATTTGCTGTTGAACATCGAGCAACTGATGCTGACTATCGACCACATTCAGTTTCCTTCGGTATCCCTCAATTTTCTTTTGAATTTGCGCCTTCTTTTTTAATGCCTCTTGATATTCAGGCGAAGCGGGATCCAAGGTTTGAGAAAGCGCTTCAATTTCTTTTTGTATTCTATCGAATTCACTTTTGCAATCGGCGAATTCTTGTTTCAATTTTTTGCCCGTAAATTCGATGATGTCTTTATGCAGATTCATGATAATACTCTGGCGCAAATGAAGACTGTGTTGAAAGGATGATAGGCGGTTAAAATCAAACAAAACCATATTTCTCATACGATGGTAGTCGGGCAAGAGATTTTCTACATTCTGCAAAATCGTTCCTATATCATCAGCATCCTTCAATCCCAATTTGATATGAATCAAATGCCGCAGGTTTTTGGGAAGTTCGACTAAGACAGGTTTGTTTTTCAAATGATATTGGATGGTGTTTTCCACTTCGTGCAACTCGTTGATCGCCTCACGGCTTCTATCAACCGGAATGAAGTACT
>CAZEZQ010000417.1:0-5533 GCA_964516245.1 uncultured bacterium
CCCCCCTTAATAAGGGGGGCGAAAAACGTTCTCCAAACTTGTGGGTAAAGATCAGCTTATTAAGGGGTGTAGGGGGATTTGACTTTTCTCAAACTGCGAAAATCCCCCCAGCCCCTGCGGTGCTTACCCCCCTTAATAAGGGGGGCGAAAAACGTTCTCCAAACTTGTGGGTAAAGATCAAAAACTTGGGGGAGGAATCACTTTTGGGAAAAATCAACGTGCCTCAATGGCAATATGGCTCAATGGCTATAACCACAATCCTCCATCCACATTGAGCACCGCGCCGTTGCAATAGCGGCCCTGCTCGGACAAGAAAAAAAGCACCGCATTGGCGATGTCATCAGTTTGGCCCGCTACACCCATTGAGATGTGTTTGGCATGTTGTTTTAGATCCTCTTTGCTGATACTGCCATTATCGATCACACCAGGATTAATTACATTGGCGCGAATGCCATTCTTACCTTCTTCGCGCGCCAATGTCTTGGCCAGCAGCACTACGCCGGTTTTGGCGATGCCATAGGCGCAGTTGTTGTGCCGGGCCCGTAAACTGTCGGCTTTGACACAGCCAATAAAGATGATGTGCCCGCTCGCCTGCTCTTTCATAATGGGAAGCGCATAGTGGGTGCAATAAAAGGCGCTATTAAGGTTGCCATCGATCATGGCATGCCAATCGTTGATCGAGGTTTCACGTAAGGTTTGCATTTGGAAGGGACCGGAATTGTTGACCAACACATCCAAACGCCCGAAATGCTGATGGGTTTGCTTGACCAATTGTTCGGCTTGCTGAGGCTCTGACACATCGGCCTGAATGGCGATGGCTTCACCACCAAGTTGATTAATCTCACTCACCACCTCATCTGCGGCGGATTGATTTTGTTTGTAATTGACCACTACATTGCTCTCTTGTTTGGCCAAGGTCAAAGCAATGGCGCGGCCGATGCCACGCGAGGAGCCGGTGACTAGGGCGGTGTTTTTGCAATTTTCGTTATTATTCATTTTCTGCAACATTTATCCTTGTTTGATCGTTATAGTAATAGTAAACGTATTGGAGAAAAATCAGAATGAATAAAACGAGGTTGTTTCATACGAAAGTAATGCGAATCAGGCGGGTGCAGCTTATATGTTTTATGGGCCGAATGAATCAAGAATATCGGGTTGGGAGAAGAATTGAAGAGGTATGAACTTATGAACGAACAACTTTATCAATATTACAGAAAACTGGATGGGTTAAACGGCGTAACCCATCCTACTTAAGAAGATCACTCCGGCATATGTTTCAACAACTTCTTAACCAGTTTCTTGTTACTCGATGCCAGGTTTTGAATCGGGTCTGGTGATTTCTTTATATTGTACAATTCAATATCTTTGTATTCATCACCATCTTTCTTGGCAATCAACCGGTGGGTACCGGTGCGAACCGAGACGGCGTTTTTCCAATAACTGAGGGCGGCCTCTCGCACATCTCCCTGAGTATTGTCAAAGAGTGGCGATAGGTTCTTGCCATCCAAGGGGAAATGTGTTTTCTTGAATTTGGGATTGCAGAGATTCACCAGTGTGGGATACAGGTCAATGGATTCTACCAAGGCGCCGCAGGCTTGGCCTGCGTTTTTCATTCCTGGCACGCGAATCATCATGGGCGAATGCGCCGCCCGTTCGAAGGGAGTGTGTTTGCCCCACAGTTGAGAATCACCCAAGTGCCAGCCGTGATCGCCCCAAAACACAACGATTGTTGAATCGCTTAATCCCTGTTCTTCAAGCGCATCGAGCACTTTGCCGACTTGCCGGTCGGCATAGCGCACACAGGCCAAATAGGCGCGGCGCGCTTGGATTTGGTCATCATCCGCCAATGGATAAGTCTTCTCGTAGGGCATGTCGTATTTGTAGAATTCACCGCTTTTATGCCAATAAGAGGTATCGGGTTTAGCTTGATGAGGCGCAATGGATACATCTATCTCTTGAACGGCTTCCCAATCTTGCTTGGTGGCTACGAAGGGCAGGTGTGGTTTGTAAAAGCCAAGCCCCATAAAAAAAGGCTTTTCTTGGTTTTTAAATTCCTTCAATTTTTCAATAGCGACTTTGGCGTTCAAGCCATCGGGCAAATCTTCATCATTCTCCACGATGAATTCTTGTAAATCCATATGCCCCTTGCCGTCTTCCCGGTGTTTTCCATTCGCATAGGCGAAGAACACTCCCCAACCCCGCTTCCATTCGCCATACGGGGTCGCCTTTTCGTCCCAGGCATGGGGCACCTCATCACGGCCATCGCCTTCGCCGTTGTACGAATAGACTTTCCCATCCGCCGTGTGCGAAATTTTCCCAATATTAACAGTATGGTATCCACTGCGCCGGAACAGTTCTGGCATTGATTGCGCCGATTCAAGCAACTCATGAGATAAAGCCGAATCCCCGCGGTAAAACGCATGATTGCCGCCGGTCACACCAGACTGCGAGGGTGAGCGCCCGGTTAACAGTGAAAAGCGTGAAGCCCCGCATGTAGGCACTTGCACAAAATGATTGGTAAAGCGCACAGCAGACTCTGACAAGCGGTCAATGTTGGGTGAAAGAGCATGCTTAACACCAAAACATCCTAGTTCAGGCCGCAGGTCATCCACCGCGATGAATAACACATTGTACCGATTGACGCTTGCCTCATCGCCCAGCGCGAAGGATGGATTCAGCGTAGCCAGCGCGCTGGCGCCAAGACCTTTGAGAAATGGCCTGCGTTTGAATAGAGAATTCATAATAGTCATAAGTTTCACCCACTTCGAACGACAATATCGCCTTTGCTATTCAGCCCATTGGAAGAATCGTAGGGGATGCCCCGCTGCGATGAATCACCCAGCTCTTCGGCCGAGGTGTCGGGCCCGACGCCAATCATTACCCATTGCCCTTTTTTTAATGGCCGCAAGCCCAAGGCTTCTGCATTGCCGGGTTGCAAGGCGCCGAAATTAAAATTGGTTCCCGGGATACCCGGATCAAAATCACCATACCAATATTTCCCATTGAGCACAATGACAATGCGGTCACTGGTATCGGTGATCTTACTCAAGAAGGGATCATTGGGGATGGAAGAAAGATAGGATACAGGGCTGGTTAAAGGCGCATAAATGTCGACATGTGTCCTCGCAGGTGGAAACACATCATTAATGGAACCCACTCCAAATTTTTTGATACGTTCCACTCCCGGCTCCGTGTCTTTGTCCCACACATCCACCAACAACAACCCGGTATCCAGTCTATGCGTTTCAATGGCGGTTCCTACCGAACGAATATCCGCCTGTGATCGCGCGATTTTGGCGCGAATTTGGGCATTCAAGAAATTGGGCACGGCAATAGCGGCAAGAATGCCAATAATCGCCACCACAATAAGAAGTTCAATCAAAGTAAACGCTGAGTTTCTCATTTTCAATTCCTATATTCTTATTTGCTATCTTTTTGCATAGTTGATAATGAAATCCAGCCAAAAATATTTGAAATTTTGCATAATCAATATCCATTGGGGAGGGCGAATCTCCTGATGAGCCGGTTAAACTCACTACCTTCGATTCATCAACCGAGGCTCGGCGGGAGCCTCGCCCTCCCGCGGAGCCGTTGTTTGTATAAGCAATTGAGTTTGGGCTTAAAAAACAATCCGTACGTGACAGACCACTTAATAGCCATCAAAGATAACCTAATAACTACCCCATAGCGTAGTTCCCCATTATCAATCTAATCTTTATCCACAAAATGTGAACCCTGGAATTCCCCCCTTATTAAGCGGGGCTAGGGGGGGTTCGATTCCATCATCTCACACCGGCAAACAACCAGAGATATTTTAGAACAAATTCCAATCTGCGATAGATGAAGTCGTAATTCGTTGCAAGCGCAATCCTGAATACACCGTTCGGTAATCTCCATTGCCCGGGTTTTCACCTACGATGGCTGGAAAATCCACAATATCATCTACGATCACGCTAACAGTCTCTTGATCGCCAATGGTTACAGTGCCCAAAGATGATTCAATGATGTTAAAGCCGAATTTCCCTAAAAAGTTCCCGTCTCTTCGCTCAAAAGTAACCATTTCGTTGCCTTCAATGGCAGCAGAAATAGGGGCAAACCGATCGTCTTGTCCCCATGTACCCAAACTGCCGTGCATCAGAAACACTTCATAAGTTCCCCCGTTCTGAACAAGAATCGTCGTGCGCAGAGGTGGACAATCTTCATTGCCTGAATCGGTTGTTCTAGGTGCGCGGGAAGTAAGTGAGTTCCCAAAAATGCCGATATCACGCAAAGTCCATAAATTATCAGTATTGTTTCTGTCTGTTGTCCATACGTTTTCTGGAGCCAAAGAATCATCCATAGCGGTTACATTATACACATTGCCGCTATTATCTGTTTGTTCTTCATAGGGCAGTGGATTCACGGCAACTACTTCCGGCCCGCCATCCAGTATGGTTAAGGTCAGCCCCTGATACATACTTACCATCCACGGTGCCGCTTGGCCTTCTTGGGTGTCATCAATACGGACAGTGATTGTTTCCCCTGCTTCAACGGTCACTTCACCCAAAACAGCATCATAAAAAAACAAACTATCCCCCGGTTCAGGTTCACCAAATTCATTGGGGATAATAATGGCTGCACCGCCCGCCAGTTCATTGCCATTTTCCGCCGAATAGGTGGTAAACTCACCATCTCCCAATGCTGCTTGGATTTTTGCATCGCCGGGCGTGGCGGTAGAATCCATAAAATGAAACTTCACCTGGTAGGTCCCCGCAAACGCTACAGTAATATTGGTTTGGAGTTCCGGCGCATCTTCACCGGCGCCCGGACCGTTGGAAACCAAACCGTCAAAACCGCGTGAATTGAACAAATCGGCAGGATAAATAAACCATTGGTCGTCTTCTTGAATTTGAAAAGGATTGTCCTCAGGATATTCAACAATCGCCGAGTTGGGCCCGGTTGAATATACATTGCCAAACGAATCTGTCATCTCTTCGATATCCACAGCCGGGAAAAACAAACTTAGATTTTGGCTATAAGTCGGTCCAACCATAAACAAATTCATAGTCATAAAAAACACACTGCAGCATAAAATTTTAAAGAACCATCTCATGTTCAAACTCCTAATGTTTTTGGTAATGATTCGAAACCATCATTGTTCAGAGGATAGTGGTGTAGAAAAACAAATCTTCTTGGTGGAAATAGTGAACAAATAAATCGAATGATTACTGTAGATCATTAAGCAGTTTAATAAAATGTCAACGTGACATTCGATTTTTCTCACATAAAAATGGAAAAAGTTCAGTTGTATGAAGTGAAGTTATCAAAAAGGCAAACCCATTCCTCCCCCAATGAAATGGGGCCTGAGCGCCGTGGCGTGGAGGCTAGGAGGGGGCTAAAAGTTAGGAACCCTACTAAAGGTAAACATTCTCAACCCTCCCCTAATCCCTCTCTAACTTGGGCTGTTCTTTACCCATAATTAATGGTGGGAGCAATATTCCCTCCCCAAGATTGCCGTCAACCGAAGGCGATGCTTAAGGCGAGCCAGGCGAAG
>CAZEZQ010000418.1:0-1618 GCA_964516245.1 uncultured bacterium
ACAAAATGCGATCCATTTGTCGTCTGGTTGAGGACAGTATTTCTTTATAGTGTAGTAATAGTGATTTGTTACAAATTGACAATATATTGTACGGAATGGAGCGCGTCTGATGATTTGCTTGACTATCGATTATACATTATCCAATTTAAGAAAAGAACAAGAGGGTTTTGGAACATCAAATGAAGCAAAAGTATTGCTGCGATTTTTAGACATTCTTGAAGCGGCCAATGTCGATACAACATTGTTTTTATCTTCTCATTCATTCGAAAATGACTGCGAAACGTTTCAAGAGATATGTGACAATCCAATCGTTGAGATTGGCGGCCATAATTTGTGTGAACACACACCGTTAAATTGGTCGCGTTATTGGTTAAATTCGATTGGCCAAACGATGGGCCCAAATGATTTTCAACGCTGGCAGATCAAAAGAACAGTAGATACGATTTACAATAAAACCGGACGTAAAATTCGAGCCTGGCGAAATTCAACCTTATCCGGCCAAGCATACGATATGGAATTTCTTGCTGAAAACGGCATCCTGGTTTGCTCGGGTCAAATCGATCCTTGTTCAGCGGGTCCGGTATGGAATGCCGAAGGGATCATCAATTTTCCTATCAATGTGCAAGCGCATGAAATGCAGCCCTATCACTCAATGGCCTTGAACGCCAACACCAATCAACCCCATCGAGACCGTTTGCAATGTGAAGAACATTCTCAATTCAACATGGAAGTGTGGGCCTTGGATTTGCTTGAAAATCTAACCCAGAATGAAATGCATGGCGTGATTTCACAAGTTACTCTCGATCCTATGGCTATGTATTTGAGTGATAATTTCAAAACCTTTGAAGATTATGTGTTGGAATATCTGGAATTGAGAGACACCGTACAAATCAGCCGTATCTACGATTGGGAAGTCGAGCGCTTCCACTATGCCAACCGACAAAACTAATCCTTCTCTTTTTCAATCTTTTTCGGCCAAGAGATACTCTTGGCCTTTTTTTTTGGATTGAATCTTGTTCTAATCCGATATGATTACGCATAGCTGTTTTTAACTCATTTCATGGAGGTGGATGGTGAGAAAAAATATATTGATGTATATGCTCGGAGCCTTGTGGGTATGTGTAACATACACCAATGTTGTTATGAGCCAGAGCAAGATTGGCACTCCTCGAATCATGCAAGGGCCTATGGTGGGCGCTGTGGATGAAGATGAAATGCGAATCTGGGTGCGTTTAAGCGGCCCTTTCCCATGCCAGGTGGTTTATGATACGAATCCCCGATTTGAATCTCCGAAAACAAGCCCAGTGGAGCAAGCGCAGAAAGAGAGTGATTACACCCTCACGTTGCGCGTCATCAATCTCGAACCCAACACCCGTTACTATTACAAAATGTATGTGAATGATAAACCGGATCCCTATCAAAACGATCTACCTCCTTTCGTGTGCAAAACGGCTCCCAACGGGCCAACCGATTTCAAAGTGGCCTTTGGTTCGTGTGCCCGGATTCAGCACAATCCTCACCAATTGATTTGGAATACGGTGCAATCGATTCACCCCAACCTATTTTTCTGGCTGGGTGATAATGTGTATGCCGATACTGTGGATCCCGATATTATTGC
>CAZEZQ010000418.1:1628-5525 GCA_964516245.1 uncultured bacterium
TGCGGAGGAATACCGGCGCCAGCGTGAAGTTACCCGTTTGCAGCCATTGCTGCGCTCCATCCCTCAATTGGCCATATGGGACGATCATGATTTTGGTCTGAATAACCATGACCGGACCAATCCCATTAAAATAGATGCCTTACGCAAAATGAGAGAATATTGGTCGAATCCAGGGTACGGCTTGCCAAGTGCTCCAGGGTGTTTCTTCCGATACCGCTATGGTGGAGTGGATTTCTTTTTCTTGGACATTCGCTATCATCGGGACCCAAACAGCCAACCGGATGGGCCGGAGAAGACTATGTTAGGTGAAGGCCAATTGGATTGGCTGAAAAATGAATTGTCACAAAGCCATGCACCATTCAAAGTTCTCGTATCGGGCAGTGGTTGGACTGCCGCGAAGGGAGAAGGCGGTGATGCCTGGTCTTCATATTTAACGGAACGAAACGAGATTTTCAATTTTATTACTGAGAATGAAATCAGTGGTGTCATTTTGCTTTCCGGAGACACCCATGTGGCCGAACTCAACGCGATCCCCTGGTCGGACAAAGGGGGGTACGATTTTTACGATTTGGTCAGTTCTCCACTCGCGCAAACTCCAGGTGGGTTTCCTGTCAACCGGCATCCAGAACGCCGAATTCGTCAAGTGTACAATGCGAGCACCAATGTTGGCGTGATTGAGTTTGATATGAATGAGAGTCCTACGCTTCGTTTCAATGTTTATGACGATGAAGGCAAAATTGTTTGGCCGTGGTTTGAAATTTCAGCAGATGAGCTTCAAAATGGTGTAATGACATGGAAAGAAAAAATGGATGCGGTATCGAAACGGCGCTTTGAAAATGCGGAAAATGGAAAAGGCTACTATTTTGAATAAGGGAATGTTGATGCAGAATAAAGTAGTATAATTAACGATTCCCCTCCCAAGATTGGGAGGGGTTAGGGGAGGGTTGAGAATCATTGAAAATAATAAAATCAAAACCCACAACCCCCTCCCAACCTCCCCCAACTTGGGGGAGGAGTAAGGTAAGCAAAGCTATTATTGTAGAATTTATTTCATATGGTTGATCAGTTACTAAAAGAACGAAACTTGTGATTGAAATTTCTCTTTATTGAAATCATTGGGTACAGTGAAACGTAAACCTTAACCAAAAATATTTGAAATTTCACAAATGTAGGGGCAGACCCCAGTGTCTGCCCCGAATACGAATTGACTATGATTAAAACCATTCTGAGAGATAATTTATAACAATGCACACGTAAGAATCGAAGGAGAAATGTGTATGTTTTCGAAGGAACAGTTTTTGAAATCCATTGAGCATGAAACCCATGTTTGCAAACATCTCTTCAGCAAAAATGCGATGAATCATTTGGAATTTCGACCATCGGAAAACCAGCGATCCTTATTGGAATTGCTGCAACATCTGACTCATTGCGCGAAAATTCCACTTTATGCCATTGTGAATGACGATTGGAGTGTTGTGAAAAATGCCGGTGAAGAAGCAAAGAAAGTGAAAGCCGAAGACTTTTGCCAGAAGATGGACGATCAACTGGAAACGATCAAGTCGATAATGAACGATGTGAGCGATGAAGCGTTAAACAATCAAGACCGTACCATGCCCAATGGAACGACGATGAAAATGGGCGAAGCCCTGGTGAATTGGCCGTTTAAATTTCTATCGGCCTATCGCATGCAATTGTTTTTGTATTTGAAACAAGATGGCGAACAACAATTGGTGACTTCCAACTGCTGGTTCGGTGTTGACAAAACGTAACTCTCACAAGGAAACCAATCAAAGTGGAAAAATCATCGATTGGGTTTTCCATTGCGGATATAATTCCCGTGGTTGTAAGTTCCTCCTATCCGGTTGATATCACCATTGGAATGCAATCCGTTACTGGGATCAAAATCCCAAAAAACAGTGGATGGCCAACTGGTTATTCCTCCAGAATCGTCATCATTATCGGGTCCCGAAGCGGCCAACAAGTAAGTTCCCCTCGTATGTTCCGCTTCCGTATCAGTTCCCATTTCAAAAAATGGTCCCATCGTAGTTTCTTCTATTGGAGCTCTTAGATTGTTTATATGCAAAAAAGGGTCTATCGGAATCGATTGGATGTAAGATACGGGGGTGGTGAGCATATAAAGGCCAATGGGATTTCGACTGATCGCATCTGGTGGATACGTACCATTATCAAGCCTGTATTGTTCTAATGCAGTGGCAAGGCTTTTTTGATCAGCTGCCACCCTCGAAATCTTGGCTCGAGTTTGCGCATTCAAGAAGTTGGGCACCGCAATCGCGGCCAATATGCCGATGATGGCGACAACAATTAACAATTCAATCAAAGTAAACGCATTTTTTGCCTGACTGCTATTTAAATTCATTTTCATCTCCTTTATTCTTGATTTTGGAATTTCAATTTTCCAAGATTTTTATGTAGGTTATAAATTATATGATAACTCGAAGAGATTTTCTTAATAGTGCACTCCTTTCAGGTCTAGCCCCAGCCATTTTGATTCAACACACGGCAACTGCAGAATCAAACCGGCCTAATATCATTCTCGCCATGAGTGACGATCAGGGTTGGGGAGACACCAGCTACAACGGCCATCCTCATTTGAAAACACCCACGTTAGATGAAATGGCGCGAACAACCATACGGTTTAAGCGTTTTTATTCGGCTTCGCCAGTCTGTTCTCCCACCCGCGCCAGCTGTTTGACTGGACGAAATCCTCAGCGTATGGGAATTTTCGGCGCCAATTCGGGCGATCATGAAGCGCCTTCGAAATATCCACTGCCTCACCCTGAAATTACGCTCGCAGAAGTATTGAAAGCGCAGGGATACGCTACTGGCCATTTCGGCAAATGGCACCTTGGCGATCTTCGGGGAGACAGCGATTCAATCCCGGCCGAGCACGGGTTTGACGAATATTTTTCCACCCGGCGCAAGGTACCGACCCTAGACCCCTATGGGTATTACATCAATGAAGGTGAAGTGACTGAAGAACTTAAAGGCGATGACTCCAAAATAATCATGGATCGCGCTTTGAAATTTATACAAAAAGCTCATGAAAATGATCAACCGTTTTTTGTGGTGATTTGGTTCCACACACCACATTGGCCCTTCATTGCCGATGAAGAACACCGCGAAATGTATAAAGAGCATGAAGAACACAAGCAACACTATTGGGGTTCTATCACAGCGATGGACGAGCAACTGGGGCGTCTGCGCCGTGAATTGCGCGGGATGAATTCTGCAGACAACACTATGTTGTGGTTTTGCAGCGACAACGGTTCCCGGCAAAACCGGGAAGGTTTCCCTGGTTCGAATAAACATCTGCGCAATGGAAAAGGCACTTTGTATGAAGGGGGGATCCGTGTGCCTGCTTTGCTTGAGTGGCCTGCCCGCTTTCCGCAAGCGAAAACCATAAATATGCCTTGCTGCACATCAGATTTTTATCCAACCATCATACAGGCTTTGAGGTTGAATATCCCCAATCAACCGCGTCCCATCGATGGAATCAGTTTGTTGCCCGCTTTGGAGGGTGAAATGAAAGAAAGACCCTCTTCCATTGCCTTTGAATTGCACAATCATGCGGCGTTGTTGGACGAACCTTATAAATTGTTGGTGGATGTGAATGATAACGATCTAAGCAATCCACAATTGTACAATTTGGAAAACGATCCATCCGAGAAACACAATCTGGCCGGGGAACAACCTCAACGGCTAAAACGGATGATGCACGAACTGAAAAGCTGGCGTGAATCCTGCCGCAACAGCCTGGCTGGAGACGATTATTGATTGTTCTTTATCCGATGATTCGGCAAAAAGTCTTTTTGGGAGCGCGGGCGTGCTCGCCTGCAACAACATACAGTGCAAGTTAGATACCTGCGTTATTATATT
>CAZEZQ010000419.1:0-2217 GCA_964516245.1 uncultured bacterium
GGAGCGAGTGAACGGTTTGATCATTCGGGCAGTGGCCTGGGGGCCGGCCGGTGTGTTTGGCGCGACGGATACCATCAACACCGTTCAGGTCACCGAATTTAATCCCGATGAATTTGCCATTGCTGCTGAATGGGATCTAAACAACGGTGTTGTTGATGGTGTGGATCTGGTGCAGCAAGATAGCGGCGACCAGGAAGTGGTGATTGAAAGCGGCATTGGTCCCAGCGGTGACCAGCGCCAGGCCGTGCGTCCCGCTTTTGATGATGGGATGGATGATGTCCAAGATATTTTCATGAATTGGGAAATTTTGAACGAGCATTTCGGCCCCACCAGCCAACCCAGCACCCGCACCAAGGTGGTTGTTGAGTATTATGACGACCCCGATTTGGCGGGAGCGGTCTTTGGACCTGAAGCCTACATAACAGCAGGCGAAACCCTAACCTTTTTCCCAGAAGATAAGCGTGAAACCTTGGATGGAACCGGAGAATGGAAAGAAGCGGTTTTCTGGGTCCCCGATGTCAAATTCAATGGGGTGAATGTCCAGGGCCAGGCAGCAGCGCGTTTCTGGTTCACCGATCCCGTGTTCATCAGCCGCTATCGGTTGGGTGTGGTGCGAACCAGCGGGCAATTTGAAGGGGTGGATCCGATTCCCGATGTATTCCCCTTCAATCCGGATCTATTTGAAATCTTTGGTGAATTGGATCTCGACGCCGATGTCTCAAATGGGATCGCGCTGGGCAACAACGGCGGTGATCAAGAATTTTTTGTTGAAGAGAATGTTGGTCCCGAAGGGGATAAACGCACTGCCATTCGTCCCGCGTTAGATGAAGGCGGCGATCCCTTTGACCGTTTTATCAATTTTGCCATTGTCGATGAGCACTTTGGCCCCAGCAGCCAGCCCAACGCGGTTATCAAAATCGCCGTGGATTATTGGGACAATCCCGAACTGGAGGATGAACGCTTTGGGCCGGAAGTGTATCAGTCGGATGTATTGGGCAACCTTGAGTTCAGATTTTTCCCCACTGAAAATCGTGTGACGATTGAGGGAACCAATGAATGGCGCACCGCGGTTTGGCAGATCAATGATCTAAAATTCAACGGGGTCAACCAAGGCCCCCAAGCGGCGGCCCGCTTTTGGTTTACTGACGACGGGGCCATTCACATCAGCCGTGTGCGCTATGGCGTGATTCGCCCGGTGGGAGTCAATGCCGGTGTTGACCCGCTTGAAGATTTGCCGGTAAACACCTCGGTGCGCTTGTGGATGATTTACGAGTAAAACGTTTTATGATGTGGTAAAATATAAGGGGCACAATTTTTAATTGTGCCCCTTTGATTCTGTTTGTGAATGAAGGCCAAATTATAATTGGTGGGTTCAAACCCACCCTACAAGAAAGAAAATGCGAAAACACAAGGGTTTTACTTTAATTGAGTTGCTAATTGTGGTGGCTATCATTGGGATCCTAGCGGCGATAGCGGTGCCCAACTTTTTGAACGCGCGCGTCCGGGCCAACATTGCCCGCACCAGTGGAGACTTGCGTGCGCTGGCCATGGGCATTCAAACCTATCAGTTGGATCAAAACGCTTTCCCTCCCAATAACAGCCATTTAACCATTCAACTCACTGAGTTGACTACACCAGTGAGTTATTTAAGCGATGTTGGGTTTCGGGATATCTTTAAAGCCGTGCAGGGCGATACCGGCAACAATGTACAGAGCTATTTATATTTTCTATACAAATCCAACTCCAGCAATCCCAGTATGGCTTGGATCGATCAGGCGGGTCAATCCAAATGGAGCACCGACGGTTTTTGCCTATCCAGCTGGGGGCCTGACCGCGTTCAAGGAGCGCGAGAGAATAACAATCCAACCGGCACCATGCTTGGTCCACCTATTGAATGGGTGTATATTCGAATGCGCGAAGGGGCGGCCAATCCTTTCGGTGGGGTCTATTCTCCCAGCAATGGAACTGTCAGCAGTGGGGATATCGGCCGTTGGGGTAGCAATGTTCCGGGAGTGCCTCAGTCACTTGGCGGGTAATGTTATTGGTTTTTCTCTCTAAGGGGGTTATGAAGTTGCAAAAGCAATTTGTGCAGAGTGGTTTCGGGCAAGTCACCCATGATCGAAATTCGCAAATCGTTTATTTCCCGAATAAACATCGTGCGGCCGCGAAAATTCAATTCTTTTATGGTAGGCTCGTTGGATTTTTGTTCGCTGAACT
>CAZEZQ010000419.1:2227-5513 GCA_964516245.1 uncultured bacterium
TCTTCACCGGTCATTTTGCGCTGATAGATTGATAGCCGGGCAATGCTGTCTGTAAACATAACATGATAAATGGGACCTTTATTGTGGTGGTTCCAACGATTGTGCTTATAACAACGAAATCCTGCTGGAAGATCATTTTTATTGAGCTGCATGGGAGCAAATCCCAATACCACTTCTTCCTTTTTTTCATTCTCGCGTGGATAGATGTGTTTGAGTGTATCTAAATCGGGGCGTTCTTCTTCATTGGGCTCCCCAATCGAAATTCGTTCAAATTCAAATTTTTCTTCGAGATTCCCGTTCACATCATACCGGCGGTATTTCACTTGTTTCAGAGTCTCTTTATCGAGGCAAAGTTTAATATGAGGCCTGCCATTGTGTTTGGGCTCGATTTTAATTTCAAAAACATCTTCGCCCGCCACCTTCTCACGGCCATAATCAATTAAATTGTAATTTTTCAACAACCGGTCCAAATTGTCATCAAAACCAATGGTTTCGTCTTCTTCAAACAAGCGTTTCCACAAATAATGATGGGTTTCGGTTTTCACCAGTTCTTTTTGTTCTTTATTGATTGGGGTGCCCCATATCCCATTTTCATTTTTATAAAGAATATTGCCTTTCAACAATTCCGGTGAAATCATACGAATCGTTTTTTCGTCTTTGGAATATTTGTTGATTCGCATCTTCATTGTTTGTTCGCCGTCTTGGGTATAACGGGTGAAACTTAAAATTCCATGATAAGGGATCGTACGTGAAACTTCGATTGATTTGGTCAGAATCTGGGCCAGCTTATGTTCGTCATGCTTGTTTCCAGAGGCCCATGTAAATGGAGAAGAGGCCGGAAAAAAGAGAAAAACAATTACAACAGAAAAGTATAGATAAAATAATTCTCTCATTCTTCATTCTCATAAGTATAAAGCGCAATCAAGCTTTCGCGCGTTGCCAATGGCTCGTTTGATAAATCATGATGCGCCATATAAGCATTGGCTTCTTCAGCATAACCATTGATATTTTTTATAGAAACCACTCGATAGTTGGGCCGTTCATCAGTGAAATTCCAAAACAAAACACTAGCCAGCAACAAAGCGGCAATCACGGGCAATGCGCGGGCCAACTGAAAAAATGCAGGGTTGGCGTGAAGCCAGGGAAACCAAATGTTATCTGGTTTGGTTGTATTGATTTCTTGTGAAATCGATTCCCACACCCGTGAAGGTGGAGTGTATTTTGGCAAAGTTTGTAGTGAATTTACCAGGAATTGCAAACGCTCTAGTTTCAAACGCAATTCAGGAGACGTTTTTATTTCCTCGAGAAATTCGGCATGTTCTTCTGGCGTGAACTCGCCGTCAATATATTGGCGAAGCTTTTCTTGCAGCCGGTCTTCCATTTTCTTTCCAAAGAATCGATTTATCATTTCTTTCATTATAGTCGCTTTCATATTACTTTTGAGTGGACCTTCAAGTTTGTTCAGCAATATCGATATCCATCTCCACCAAAATTGTTTCAAGAGACTTGTGGGCACGGTTCAACCGGGATTTTACCGTTCCCACCCGGCAATTTAAAACTTTTGCTATTTCTTCATATTGCATGTGATTCATATACCGGAGTAACAATATCGTTCGTTGTTTGTCTTTGAGTTTGTGAATCGCCTCCTCTATATGACGTTCTTTCTCATTCTCTTGCGCTTGCACAAACGGGCTTGGCCCTGGTTCTGCTGCTTGAATTGGAATCTCACCACTTTGGTTGTATAAAGAAACCGTTTTACTCAAATGGCTTTTGTTTTTTCGAAAAAAATCAGAAACACGCCGAATTACAATTCGATATACCCACGTTGTAAATGCTGACTGAAATTGAAAACGCTCAATATTCTTATAAATGGATATAAAAGTTTCTTGAGTAATTTCTTCCGCAATATCTTCAGAATTCACCATTCGGAGCGACATGCTGTAGACATCGGATGCATATTGCTTATAAAGTTGTTCAAAAGCCGTACGATCTCCCTTTTGGCAACGAATAATCAAGCGCCGTTCAGAATCTGTTATCGGCGATGTTTTCTCCATTTTAATTTATCACCTTATAGGTCGGTTTGTCACATTGGAAAGTTCCCATAATTCTATTAATATCCAATAATGGAGGATATCTTGTGTTATATCTTACAGACTGAATTTTATTGGCTTACTTGAGATGATCCGAGAATTTCAATTGAATCGTTATGATATTGAATTTAAAAATAACCTAAAATATATCGTTTCCCAATCGGTTATGGCTATATTTTAATTTATTATTCTCATGACTATATATAGACTTTTTTTACAGGATATACACAATATCTATGAAGACAAATTTCAATAGTACAATCAGTAATTTCAAACTTTCACAAAAGTTATTCACAAGATAAATTCAAGCCAAAGATATTTGAAAATTTCAAAATGAAGACATGTAGGGCCGCGTTGTTCGTCGCGGCGTATGTCCCTGCATTGAAAAACATTCTCTCACATTGTAAGCATTTAGCCATCTGAAAGCATTTTTTTTTCGCCCATTCCTTTTGGACATATGTCACTATATACAGGGCTAGGGGTTTTATGTTTCTTTTTTCCAGGGGCGATTGCCCCTGGCTATCATATATCATGAAGATAAGGGCTGGAAAATTTTTTTATTCGGCTAAATGGATCCCAAACATTTTATACGATAGAATTTATGAATATGTATTCATTCACTCTACTTTAAAGAAGTAAATGCCAGTAGTGAATTCAAACCGTACATCAAATTGTACACAAGTTATCCACAAGTGTATGTGAATTTTGTTCTATTGTAATGATTTGAAATTGTTATGCTTATATGTTATACCAAACTTTATATTCACACAAAGAATTTCAATGTAATAATTCAATAACCAACTCAAATATAGGCCGTTAGATTCAAAATCTTGAAGTCAGTCCAAATTCACAGGCCTATGTGGATACAATTGAATAAGTGTGGAATTTTCGATAGACTTTTTAGAATATTACAGACCTCAAAGATAAAAAACGAGAAAAACGGAATGTATACCAAATGAAAAAATTTGAAGGAGAGATATGAGAAGAAACAAGGCGCGCACATCCTTATCGCCTTCAATCCACACCATTGGCATGTGAAAGTTTCATACGAGCACCCCACCCGCCCCGGCGAGCTATCTCAACAAAAAACCCAAAGTGTAGGGTGGGCTTTAGCCCACCAACGAAGCGTTCGCATAACCACTTAGAATCTTGTAACTTATATCAAGGTGTTTTATAAGAGGAGGGCGAGGCTCCCG
>CAZEZQ010000420.1:0-5505 GCA_964516245.1 uncultured bacterium
CTTACCAGTTTTGAACCGCCCGTTGGCGCCAGTCATGGCGTGAAATACTCCGGAAAGTTCTCGTTTGGAATCGTTGTGCCTTCCGTCGCCCGATTCGGTGGAGATTGTAATTAGTGAATTTTCCAGAATGGTTTTTCCATTGGATTCAACTGCGTCTTGTTCATCCAGTTTTTTCAGAAAATAGGCTACTTCGCGCATTTTCATGTGGGCGTGTGCCCGCAATTGCTCGTTTTTCTTGTTTGGGCGGAACTTATGCCACCACTCGTGGCTGCAGCCTTTGGAGCCGGTGGCATTGTGTTGGGCAGCATCATCAAAGGTAAAAATATGCTTGCCGTTGTATTCATAATCGCCCGCCAGGCGGATTCGCTCACCGGCTGCCAAAAAGGTGAGCGCGCCGAAGCGAACCCGGTCCATCTTGATGGCCAGGGCATAGAGATCAGCCATCAAGCGCCATTCTGAGACCAACTCATCGAGTGTGATGTCAATTCCTTCACCACCGGGGTCGGCTTCGCCCCCGTGCTCAACTTTCGAACGAGGTGGCAGGTCTGGAGTGTTGGGGTTCTTGTGTTTCATTTCATACGCCCGCTGCTCGAATTCTCGAATGCGGTCGAGATGATCGGCGACTCTGGCTTTGGAGGCTGCGCCTAGCGGTGAACTGCCTCCGGTTAAATGGCGGTATTGATCGATAATCGAATCGAGCACGCTGCGTTTTAACCGTTCTTGTTTCACATTGGAAGAATCAGACATGGAAAGCGTGCCGAAGACCCGGTCAAAGAGGTCGCGGGGACGTTCTTGCATGGTGGCGGCGACAGTTCCATCCTGATTGTAACTGTGAACGTATCGGCTGATGCGGCTGCGGCGGAAGAAGGTGCCGCCGATGAGCGTAGGCACCATTTCGCTGGGAAGGCCGTCGGGGTAGTAGGTATTGCAAATCACCTGATCGATGGAGGGGCCGCCGGATTTGGCTTCGCCGTCTGGAGGTTCGGCGGTAAAGGCGCCGGAAGCGCCATCAAAATGGGCATTGATGCCAGATTCATCACAGCGAATCTGGTCGATGTTGCGCATGATGAGCAACTTGTTTTGCAGCGGCTTTAAAGGTTCGAGAACCCCATCATAGCCTTCGGTTTGCAAGGGGGCGGGAATGCCCAATCCAAAAAATACGTTATACGCCCGCATGGGTATGCCGTCTGCCGGGGTGGCGGCAGCGGGAGAAACCAGCATCTCCTCCAATAAAGGCAAACCGATGGTAATTCCACCAAGGCCCTTGAGTAATGCACGCCGGCTGAAATGAGGTTTTTTCAGAATGGTTGGATTGTTCATTTGTACGCCTCCGTTTTTGTCATTCGCACCAGATCGCTCACGGCGATAGCAGAAATAAAGTCTTTATAGGTTCCACCTTGTTTCTGGGCTTTTTCATGAACATCTTTTAATATGCGCGCATCTTGTGGGTCCAACGAACGGCCCAAAGCAAATTGCGCCATCTTCCAAGTGATGGTTTCTTCCACCCGTTCGCTATTGGCCAGAAGTTCCACCATCTCAGCGGAAGTGTCGTAAAACACCGGCTTCTCTTTGCCCGGGATGAGAATTTCCCCATCATCACGCAGTTTGTTCCCGTGTTCATCCACTTCATGATAGGTTCCCAGGCCGTCGAATTTTTCCAATCCGAAAGCGAGCGGTTCAAACTTTTTGTGGCACCCGCCGCAGGCCGGGTTGGCAATGCGCTGCTCGGCTATGCCGCGTTTGGTGAGCCCCGGTTCGGTAGGCACAGGGGAAGTGTCAACGCATGGAGGGGGATCCTGCACAGAACCTCGCAAAACATCATGGAGCACGAATAACCCACGCGTGACCATTGAGGCTTCATCGCCTCCTTTGGTTAAAACACTCCCTTGGGTCATCAGTCCACCGCGGCTGTGAACATTGCGAAGATCATATCGGCGCATTTTTCCAGGTGAATCATCTGAATCGTGTTCCTTTGGCTCAATTCCGTAATGCTTCGCTAGTCGTGATGTAAGAAAAGTGATCTGGGCGTCAAAAAGATCTGATAGGGGACGATCCAAAACCCAAACCACAAATTCGAAAAACGCCAGGCTTTCATCCTGCATGTCCGACGCTAATTTGGGATCCCAATTGGGAAACTTTTCTTTGTTTGGCCGTAGGTTTTCAAGGCCGCCCAGATTCAGCCATTCTGCCAGAAATTGGGAAGAACGCTCGACTGCGCGTGGATCCTTAAGCATCCGTTTGACTTGTTCGGCAACCTCACTGCGTTCGTATAGATCGCCATCATCTGCCGCTTTCATTAATTGCTTGTCGGGAGAAGAGCCCCAAATGATGTAACTCAAGCGAGAGGCGAGTTCGTATTGGTTGACGGGCCAATGGGTTCCATCACCACGCTGATTTTCAATGCGGTAAATGAAACGGGGAGACTGGAGCATGGCTTCAAGTATATAAGTGACTGCTTCTTTGAAATCACCGCCCGCACTGGCGACCGTAGTGGAGATTCCACGGAACACATCGACTTCATGGCCGCTTAGAGGCCCACGCAGCACCCATTTGCCCATATTTGCAACCAGGTCGCGCATGTTGTCATCAGTAAGCCGCTTGTTTTTCGAATAGGGTTTGGCAAACTTCACAACATCCATTCGATCGACAATGATCTCGGCCAGTTTGGCGTAAGCCTCAACATGTTTGAGGTCAATGTTGAGGTTGTATGCGGTGTTGCTAAATCCATCCGCTCTGAGATCTTTGGGCAAGAGGTCTTTCGCTTCTTTTTCGATGTCGACTCCCACTGTGCTTTGCACGGTGTTGATATATTCGGTTACGGTAAGCCGCCGAACCCAAACATCGTTGCTTTCACTCCCGTGGGCGTATAAGGATGGATCGATTTCGCCGGTGGTCCATTTGGCTCCCGAGCCGATCCACTCGCGAATGGCCTGTTTTTCTTGTTTGGACAATGGCTCGCGCTCATAAGGCATAAGATCGAATTCGAGAATGGTATACAATGGGCTCTCTTTCGGTTTACCAGGCACAATGGCTTTGCCGCCTTTGCCCCCGGCAAAGGCCATCGCTTTTTTTGTGAGATCCAAGCCCCCTTCTTTCGTACTGGAATCATGGCACTCAAAACAACGGTTCACTAAAAGAGGGGCAACTTTGGATTCAAAAAGATGGGCGCTTGTATCTCTACTGTTCTGAGCCATCAGCGATTGGGCATCGGTTCCGGCCTTATAGTTTTGTTCGACTTCGTGGGGCAAGAGGTTGCGGTTGTAAATAGCCACCAAATGATAGGTCCCCTGCCAGGGCCTTGAATCATTGATCTCATTGGCAAGGCCCAGCTGGAACGATCCGTCCCAATTGTCCATCTCACCCGATACTGTCTCTTCGTTTGCTAAATTTCCATTGAGGTAGATTCGGGCCCGCCCATTGCGGTTTCGAGTATACACAACATGGGTTTTTTCTGTAGTAAGACTGTCATCATTGGAGTTGATAGATGGAATGCCGTTGCCGCTAGTTTCGGTGGTGCGTAAACGAAAATCATATTTATTGCCATCTTGCCCCAAGGTAAAATTTCGTTGAGTATTGTTTTTAGAAATAGTAATAATTCTTGCGGGACCATCTTGTTTTGTGTTTGCGGGGGTTATCCATGCCTCGACACTAAGTTCACCCGACCAGAGCACAGACTCTATAATTTTTTTGGGCGGTTTTTCGGATACAATGCGAGTGTCTTTCAACACTTCTAATGAACCATTGGAACGGCGAACCGCATCGGAATTGTGAATCTTCAGATTGGCCGTTTCGCCAACACCAGATCGATCATACACAACAGCGCCCTCATTCGAACGAAAATCGTAAAGCGCTTGCAGGCCGCTTTGTATGCGTGTGGTGGAATTGGATTTTTCTGAAACGGCGTCAACACAAAATGAAAATCCCCCAATCAAAATTACAGCCAACCATCTGTACATCAACTTCACCATAAATCTTTCTCCTTACGCCATTCGCTTGTTCAAGAAAATTTCAATTCTTAAATTTTTTTGGCAAATCAAATAATCGATTGTCAAAAATTTGCCAAAATGAAACCCATTTTATTTTGGTTATATTACTGCAATTAATGATACAATAACAGTCAAATTTATTTTATGAATGGTGGAAGGATGAAATACACGCTTTGCATCAAAATTGATTAGTATTATACTATTGAGATTTTATATAGGACAATCACACTGGATTGCCCCTACAAAATGCAAGGAGAGGTGAAAATTCAATAATTCATAGCATCCCGGATGGAGACATCGGCATCGCCAAACTCTTCGCTTTCTGTATAAACCAAGGCGCTTGCGTCGATATTGTGATGTTGAATATGGTTATGAACCTCTTGAATCGGGGGAAGGCGCTGCAAGAAGGGAGCAATCCAAAAGACAAAAAGGTAGATCACAAACAAGCCTATGGCGAGCTTGCCCCAGTCTTTTAAAGTTGGTTTTCTTTCTTCAACATACATGATTCTTTTTCGCAACAATTCGCAACGATTCAGGTCAAATTAACTAAACCCCACTCTCATCCAAAGGGAAAAGGAGTCACAAACAATTCTTAAAATATTTTATTTCTTGCCCTGATCTCGATAATGTTCTCCAAGTATAGTTGTAACCATGAAGAAAGTCACATCAAATGTGTGTGACATCCAGCGCTTGATGGATGAGAATCCAGACTGTGGCCTGCCCCTGCATGTCGAAGAGGCGAGAGATACCATTTGCCTTCAATTGCTCATCATTTCTCTCTCAATTGTTTAACAAGACATCCAAATTTCGTTTTTTCTCGAAACCTTCTTGCCTTTGTTGCAAGGCTTGGATTTTTTTGTCGATTTCTGTTGTTTCCCGCCCTAAAAAGGCATAATAGCTGCGCAATTGTTGATGCAGGGTTAATGAATTTGGATGATACCGAATTGCCTTATTCAAACAGGCTAAGGCTTTTTCGTGTTCTTGTTGTAAAGACAGCAAAAGAGCCTTGTGTTGCAAAGCGGTTGAATTTTTTGGATCTTTTTTGAGGATTTTATTGATGATTTCATGAGCGCGTTCATTTTGTTCCGTTCGCAAATAGGCTGTTTGCAGCGTATTGAGCACTTCAACATCATTGGGCATTAGTTTTGCCAATTTTTCCGCCATTTCGACGGCTTTTTCCAATTCGATTTGATTGACCAACATGAATTTGATGATTTGGTTGATTCTCGTGTAGGTATTCACATGGTATGTGAAATTCAGTTGTTCCAAATCTGAATTTAAGAAAAAGCGCTTGGCCTGATCGTTTTTTCCATTCTCCAAATAAGCAAACAAAACTGAATAGAACGCACGCGCATTGGAGGGATAACTTTTGTATTCATGGGTCCAAAATTGTAAGGCGGATGTATGTTCGTAATTTCGTTTCAATGTAAAAATGGAGAAGTAGGCTACCATACCAGCAAGCAAATACATGGCTATTTTGATTCTATGCTGAGAAAAGAGGTGTATCACCCCATATTCA
>CAZEZQ010000421.1:0-5498 GCA_964516245.1 uncultured bacterium
ATTTGATTCTTCAGTTGGGTCCGCCAAATTCACTCCAGACGGCTCTTCCATTCTAATATCCTCTGGCAAAATTTCCATTTGGGATAGCAATACTCTAGAGCAAAAAAGAGTGATTCCCATTGAGCGTATCCCGATCAGTTTTATAGACATAAATCCAAAAAACGATACCATCGCAGCTATTTCAGAAAACAAAATTCTGATCTTTGAACCAGACAACACACAACCAATCAAAACATTCTTATACAATCAAAAATTGGAAGGAATACAGTTTTCTCCAGATGGAAGCCAGCTAATGACCAGCCGTGGCCGGGCATTTATGAATCCGGGAGATATTTTGCTGATCGATGCGGAGAGTGGTGAAATTGAAAACGTTTTTGAAAACGCCTTGGTCAGCACACACCGCTTTGGATACACCCCAGACGGCACTCGCGCTTTGATAATGGGAAGCTCAAGTTACCGCCTGTTTGATCTTCAAACCGGTGAGTTTATTGGCAATTTAGCGGGCTCCGGTCAATTTGCATTCACACCAGATAGCCTTCATGTTGGGATTAACCTGGAAGGGAATCCTGATATTCAGGTTATGAACGCCAACACATTAGAAACAGTGCAAACGTTACCCATGCCCGGGACAGACGGTTTCATTCCAGAATTATCCACAGCAGCCGCAGCCGTCCCTCACAACAACAATCAACTATTAGCCGGTACAAACCGGGGCAATGTGCATCTGTATGACATCACCAATGGCAACGTATTACGATCATTTACAAACCTTGGAGGCTCCATCCGTTTGATTGAACTGTCTCCCAATGAAAACTTTCTTGCGGCAAGTCATTCAGGCAAGGTGCACATCTTGAATTTCAACAATGGACAATTGCTAGCTGAAATAAATGCCGATTCACAAGCAGTACGGCAAATGAAGTTTTTAAAATCCGCTCCCTATTTCATTACAGTCGGTTACGACCTGAAAGCCAAACTGTGGGATTTAACTCAACTGGGTACCAGAGTTGGAAACTGGCCGATTCATTAAATTTGATTTCAGATTTTGAATAAGATATCAAAAAGAAATTATTTATGTGACGTGATATCAAATATCTCGGTTTCATCCAGGCTCCGCTCCACAATCGATTCCATATCCAGCTTCTCCAAATTTTCCTGCAACCGTTCGAGGTTAGCGGCCGTGTGAGAACCGGGGGCAATGATGCTGCAACAATCTTTATACGGCAAATTTCCAATATCAAAGGTGCCGATCTTTTGTGCCAATTGTACGATCTGGTCTTTGTCAAATGCCACCAAAGGCCGCATAATTGGGATATCCACTTGATATGTGGCGGCACTCAAATTGTCCAGCGTTTGGCTTGCCACCTGGCCAACATTGTCCCCAGTAACCAGCGCCTTGTATCCATACCGTTCCGCAACACGTTGGGCCATGCGGAACATAAAATTGCGAAAAACCACCAGATCGTAACAGCCCTTCACCTTGCCCATCGATAACACTTCATAATTGCAATAAGGCGCCAAAATTAATCGTGCCTCATATTGATAGCGGTTCAGAATTTCAACAATAGATTTGATTTTGGTATCAAGCACCTTTTGATTGTCGTTGAAAGTATGAAAATGAATAAAATCAACCTGGCAGCCTCGTTTCATCATCATCCAACTGGCCACCGGCGAATCGAGCCCGCCCGACAACATCGAAAGCACCGCCCCGGCAGTCCCCACCGGCAAACCCGAAAGCCCAGGGTGCTTTTTGTCATAAAGAAAGGCACTGCTGTGAGTCACTTCAACATACAAAGTGATTTCTGGATGATCCAAATCAATCGTAAACCCGCGTTGAACCGCCAATCGCCCGATTTCGCTGCTGATTTCCATTGAATTCTGTGGGAACGATTTGTCCGAACGCTTGGTGATCACAGCAAGTGAATTTTTCGTTTGTCGATTTAGAAGCTGATCCGCAGCATCCAATATCCCCTCCATCGAACGTTCGGCGCGATAGGCAAAACTAAAATTTTTTATCCCAGGAACTTCAGACAAAATCGAAGCGGCTAGTTCTTCATCCACCATCTCCTCAAATTCACCGATGAAACGAGTATTTTCTTTCCACAGTTCAACAGTTATATCCTGCCGCGCAAATGAACGCCGAATGTTATTCATCAATTGGCGTTCAAATATCGGCCTGTTTTTCCCTTTTAGCGTAATTTCAGCGTAATGCACAATGAATAGCATGGTATTTTCTTATCCGATGCAGAATAAAATTTCCCTATTATTTAGAATAGACGATTCGGCAAAAAGTCTTTTTTGGAGCGCAGGTTATAGACGCGCCTTGGTGGGCGTCCTCGCCTGCAACAACATATAGTACAGGTTGAATGGCCGCGTTACTTTATATTGTGTAGTCGTTTTCTAGATCAGACTTTTTGCCGAACCTTCAGTATACTACTCCCAGATTCTCCATATATCAGGGGAAACAATCGGCAGCAATGTTATTAATTTTAATTTAATTGGGATATTCAAACGGGAGGGCGAATCTCCTGATGAGCCATTTTGAAATGTTCAGCAACTCGATCAACCTTAATTTATGTTACAGGAGACGTTTCATGCGCTGCTTCGGGTTCTTTGCTTGAAACCCATACATTGAGATTATACATTTCCGTATACCCGCAAAGCGTACAGGTCACCAGCAGAAATTTTTCACTTTTGCCGGGGAGCAGCAATTTTTTCGGTAAGGAATCAAGCGAAACTTCTGAAGTCACGCAAGATCTGCCCTTACATTTGGGACAAGTGTAATTTTTAAAGTATTCCTGATAATCGATTTGGCTTCCGTTGGTTTGCCCCATATCAAACCTGCTTCAAAATAGTTTTTAATATTATAATCCAAATTATTCAATAAAACTACCTTTACATTCAAATACCGCCATTGCATGGGAGCATGTCCGAATAACATTATGATACTCAAAATAAAACTAATTACAAATACTTATTACATCGTTAATAGGGGTAAAAAGTATAAACGTGGAGATAATACACTACAAGTGTGTTATTGAGCAAGCCTGTATGACAAATCCACATCTCCATTTTATTACTCTTCCAAAGTGATTAGTTTCTCGGGCTGCAGATTAAGATCACTTGGTTCTAAGTTGAGTGCAAGTTGAAAATTCTTACCAATAGACTTGCCTAATGGAGATAAGTTCATTTTTTGTATTTCCATTGGTTCAACATCTTCTCCATACCATTTAGCCCATTTCACTAAATCTGATTTTTTCGACCAGATAGGAAGAACCATACTGCCATCGCTCGCGTGTAGAATCATGAGATTCATACTTCCAGCTGCTCCAAACAGTTTTCTCATAATCCAGTTAGATTTCTTGAATTGTGCAGGTGCGTATAAATATTTTGGCAGATTGTCCAATTTCATATGCTTAACTCACCATTCATTATCAACGGAATGTTGAATAATATATCCCATTTCAATTCTAATCTATAATTCTTGTAAAACTAATTCTGGAATATTGAGTGAAACCACTCGGGTTCTTTCCCCCTTAAAATAGGCACCAATCGAAAGGTGGCAGCCAATTCTTCCGGATTGAAGCGAATATTTGAAGGTACACTCCCATTGCTTTCAGCCAATGGTAGCTGAGTATGAATACGAATCAGGGTGCCGTTTTTCACTGACAAAAACCCAATGGTCTGGTTGAGAGCCATTATTCCCAGCCCACTGCCGCGACGACCGGTAAGCGCTGCGGCACGAGTATTTCTACGGAATTGAGGGATATACTGTTTTTGCAAGTCAAAATGAAATATTCCCGGCAATGCCGAATATTCCATTCCGCCGTAGTATGGATAAGGCCCATCTCCAACATAGGCAACATTGTTTAAAGTCGGTGGAACCAGAAATTCCAAACCGGCTTGAAGTATGTGTGCGTTTTCTACAGTCGGCTTCATTTGAAAATGAATATCAATATACCCATAAGGTGAAGCAAGCCATTCTAATGTTGCGGAAAAAATTGTCTGGGTTTGATCTTCATTCAGCTTAATAATGTCACTAATAACTTCAACATTTTTACCAACTCGATTGATTTTTCGATTGTTCGACGCCAATTGGCTATACCAAATTGTACTTGTTTTTGTTGGGCGGTCGTCTTGATAAGCCAGTTTCAAGAAAAAGACAGGTCCACCCGTGATCAGTCGAATATTGTGCTCTTGCGTCCGCATAAACCATTCCAACGAAGATGAACGAATTTCAAATTCAGCGGCTTTGTGCGACATTTGAATATGATCCAAATCCGCCGTAACTCTCCAACTTTCATCATACGAAAGGTCATCCAAACGTCGAACCAAGTTGTTTTGCCAATCGCGGGGCCGCAGCCACACAGCATGTTCTGCAATGGCCTGATCCCCCGTGTGTAAAAACTCCAGATTCAAAAAATATTCATGGTCTTCAAACTCATCCGGAATCTGCAAAGGAAAAGCAGCCTCCATCAATTCACCTGGTGGAAGATCCAGTTGAATATCCCCTTGTTCAATGATTTTCGTGTCTTCCTGAAACCACCAACTGCAAGTGAGATCACTCAGATTGACGAAATTAAAGAGATTTTCAACCTCCACTTCGATAATTCGCTCACCAGCGCGGGTCTCAATTTCTTTTGGATCCATACGAATCGGAGAAAACATTCGGTGCAAACGCCAAAGATTGACATCATTGATCGGTGTTGTAGACCGGTTAAAAGAAATGGTGCTAAGATTTCTGCTTCGTCCCGATGATATCGTCAAACCAGTTAAATTTGCCTCTTCTCTCACCGATTGATACATTTTCTCCAAATTGTCACTTTGAAACCAAGGGATCGACAGCAAAATCACTGGTTGAGCGATATTTGACAATAAACGAATGTCTTCCATAGAAGGCCGGTAAGCACCAACCAAAGGCCATTGCCGCAAGCGTTCATCTTCAGGTGTAGAAATCAACACCACAGGCCGTGTTGGATCCGCTTTCCGAATTTGATGATACCAGGGGATTGGGTCTTTGACTTGATGCGCATCGATTGCCCACAGAATGATGCTGGGGTGATATTGATATCGGTCTATAGTGCTGCGCCATTCGCCCTGAGTAAGTTTCACAATTGTGTAGAATCCACGATTGTCACAATAATCGATCAATTCATCAGAGAGGTCTCCGCTTTCAACGAAAATCGTATTGGCGTTTGCTCTTTCAATACGTTCAATTCTTTCCATAGACTCTTGCGCTGGCTGCTCGGCAAATAATTCATACTCCACACCCCGCATGGTGATTGGAGTGAAATTGACTTCAATGTTTTCTTGCGCAAGGCCAATCTGCCGGATACCCACAAAAATCTCTTTTTGAACGATGGGCTGTTCATCTTTCAAGAGAGAAAGTTGCATTGAATAAAGATAAGGAGTCTCTGCATTCCATAAATATGGCTGGGGGACACTGATAGAACACTCAACAGTAGCCGAAGGAACATTTCGCTCGGTTATAAGGCTACGGT
>CAZEZQ010000422.1:0-3636 GCA_964516245.1 uncultured bacterium
ACCGCGAAGAAGATTCAAATGTTGAGGAGCAGAAGTTAACGACAGCATGAGCCATCCCAAAATAGAATCCCAAACATCCCAAGCCAAGATATTAGTGATTGATGATGAAGCCGTCGTCTGCCTTAGCTGCCAACGCATCTTATCCCCTGAGGGCTATGAAGTGGTTACGCTGCAGAATCCGAAACAGGGACTGCAAGAAGCGCTCGGTGATGCCTACGACGTGATTCTGCTGGATGTGGTCATGCCTGAACTGGAAGGGTTGGAAATTCTTTCGCGTGTGAAAGAAGCGGGCATTCATTCTGAAATTATCATCATTACAGGATACTCGACCGTTCAAACCGCTGTAGACGCTATGAAATTGGGAGCCGCGGATTATGTCAGCAAGCCCTTTTCTCCGGATGAACTGAAAGTGGTGGTGCAAAAAACCATCGAGCGTTCGGCTCTCATTCGCGAAAATCTCCAACTTCGCCAATTGCTTCAGCGTGAGGATGGTTTTGAAGGCATCATCGGCGCCAGCAAAGCCATGCAAAATGTATACGGACTGATCCAGCGTGTGGCTCCCACCGGCGGCACTGTGCTAATCAGTGGAGAAAGCGGCACTGGCAAAGAAATGGTTGCCCGAGCGATTCATCGCCTCAGCCCACGCAAAAATCAGCCGTTAATTGCATGCGACACCAGCACACTTTCACCCTCCCTGCTCGAAAGCGAGCTCTTTGGCCATGTCAAAGGCGCCTTTACCGGTTCGATGAGCAGCAAAAAAGGCGTGTTTGAAGTCGCTCATAAAGGCACATTGTTTCTCGATGAAATTGCCAACATTAGTCTTGAAACTCAAAGCAAACTGTTGCGCGTGCTTGAAAGCCGAAAAGTCAAAAAAGTAGGCGATACCGTCGAACAAGAAATTGATATTCGCCTCATTGCCGCCACCAACCGCGACCTGATGGAAATGGTGAACGAAAAAGAATTCCGAGAAGATTTGTATTACCGCTTGAATGTCGTCCCCATTTATCTCCCCCCCTTGCGCGAGCGCAAAGGGGATATCCCTCTTCTGTCCCAATATTTTCTGCGCCGTTTTCGGGAGCAGAATGATGTGCCTCTGCAAGGATTTACGCCGGAAGCGATGCGCATTATGGAAGCCTACCGCTGGCCCGGCAATGTTCGCGAGTTGAAAAATATCATCGAACGGCTGGCGATTTTGTGTGGCTTTGAACGGGTCGAACCGAATCATTTGCCGCCAGAACTGAAAACGCCGGCCCCTTCATACACCCATTCGACACTGCCGCACCGTTGGGAGGAATTCAAGGAACACAAAAAGCAACTTCGCGATGCGGTGATTCAAGAAGTCGAACGCAAGTTTTTGCTGGAATCGTTGGAGCGTACAAATGGAAACGTCAGCAAAGCGGCGGAAGAGGTGGGGATGCAGCGAACTCATTTCCATGCCTTGCTGACGAAATATGGGATTACCTTCGAGCGGGAAAACGGTACGATTAACGTTTCGTAATCAATTGATCCATCAAAGCGGCGATCGCATCGTTGATCCCATCTTTGTCTTTTAACATGTCATAGGGCTGCAAAACCATCATGGTGGTTTTTTCCGCAAAGTCCATTGGGAGAAGAACTTCTTTGCATTCTTCGATCCAACCGGGTGCTTTGCCGGCATCACGCTGTTCGATCATGATGACACGGCCGCTTGCTTCCATCACCGGTTTCAAATCGGCAACGCTGGTTTCATTTATTCCCAGATGAATGTTTACCGGATATCCTTCGGCTAATAAACGGTGGCGAATGGCAGATCCCAATCCCGTATCGCTTTTCAAATCCATATTGCGAAAGACCAAGCTTGTGGTTTGTCCGGATTGAGTTTTCACTTGGATGCACTTAATGCATTTGGCGTGGGGAGGTGTTTCCGCTTGGAAACGGTGGGGATACCACTCTTGCTTGTAAACCGAAGCGCATAATTCAATCCATTCCAACGGAGAGAGCATTCCTCCAGAATAATAGGCGATTTTCTTGCTGCGATAGGCCCGTTCTTGCGAGCAAGCATCGTTGGCCACCACCACGCGTACGCTGGGAAAATGCCAGTTCAGCTCACGCACCCGTTCCGGCCCTTCTACATCCCTATCACTGCCATCCAGCACAAACAGTTTGACGGAACCTTTCATTAATAATTCTTTGGCTTCTTGATAGTTAGAAACCACCATCATATTACAGCCGATTTGATTGAGGTACTGCGAGGAAGATTGCCATACTTTGGGATTGTTCGACAACACCAACGCCAACCGGTGAGTTAATTGGTTTTGTTCGTACGCAGGCCCGTTTGGTTCTACAATCGCCATCCAACTTTCACCAATGGTTTCAACAGGCTCGATAGAATTCAGTTTGTATGCTGTATTGACATCGAGAATTTTCCCAGATATGGGCGCGGGAACAATTTGCGTATTGCTGTTTTTCATCTGCATCCAGGCCATCGGCAAACCTTGATACACCTGACTGCCTACTTTGGGCAAATGGATGGAAACGATATCATTGGCTACGGTAGGGGGGATCAAAGCACCCACTGGAACATTCTCACCGGCTTCCCCAGATTCAGTCCATGAGTTCCCATAGAACAGAATCTGGCTTTTGCCAGAGCGTGTAACCGGTTGTATGGTTTCTGTTGTCTCAGCGGATTTTTCAGCCACCGGTTTGATTACCGTTTCTTCTGCCGTTTCGTTTTGGGATGGCGCTTCGGTTTCATCAAACACGCGCTGCACCGCATTAAAGATTTCTTCGGGAGTGAAAGGTTTGGGGATGTAGTCTGCGGCTCCCAGGCGCATGGCTTCTGCCGCGGTGGGCACACTGGCGTATCCGGTAATGAAGATCACCGGTACTGAGGGGTCGTGTTCACGCAAGCGGCGCAGAAATTCCAAACCATCCACATTGGGCATCATCAGGTCAACCAAAATGGCCCGGTACGATTGTTCGGCGGCCAAGTCTAACCCGCGAACGGAATCAGTGCAAGTCACCACTTCGAAACCCCTTTCGGAAAAAATGCGCGAGCAGCTTTCACATACAACACTTTCATCGTCGACAACAAGAAGTTTACTTTGATCGTTGAGTTGGGTTTGTTTGTTCATGAGAGGGTCTCCATTTCAGGTGGTTTGTGTTTACCCTCTTATAGTGCATATCTCATACCAACTTGCAGAAAGATATCAGGGGTTTGAATTTGAGATAGAATTACAAGCAAAAGTTCCTGATTTTTTTAGTGTTAGAAGAGTGTGGATTTATTATTGTTTTGTAATGAACTGTCTGTATAGGCTTTGAAGTTCCATAAATTATGTATGAAAGCTTCATACAGTGTATGATCGAGTGCGTGGGAAGTGGGTCTATTTCTGGGTAAAGATTTGTTTCTAGAAAGTGTAGAGTTGAGGGCTTACAATTATATTTTAGCATAGCATTCACTTTTTTGAAAAAATTCTGTAAGATCATTAAAAAAGATGTTTTAATCAATGCATGTATCCTTAACTCCGAAATTGGGAGAATTTGTCAATGCAAAAGTAGAAAGTGGACGCTATCAAGATGCAAGCGAAGTGATCCGCGAGGCGCTTCTTTTACTAGAACAAGATGACCATCTTTATCAAACGAAACTTGATTCTTTAT
>CAZEZQ010000422.1:3646-5497 GCA_964516245.1 uncultured bacterium
AATTGTAGATAAAGAAGCGAATAGGGGAGAATTCAGCAGTCGCACCATTGATGATATCATTGCCGGCAACGAAGCAGCTGTGAAAAATACCTAACCCAATAATTCGTTTGAAATACGTGTGATTTGTGTACTTCATGACCGGATGAATATAGAACAAAGAATCACTGAGAGTGAAGATTCGCAGACTTATCTAAAATGACATAAATTTTACTTTTGATCATAAAGGGGAGAAATCATGGCTCAACAATCCACGCGCCGAAATTTTCTAAAACAAAGCACTCAAGTCGCCACCGGCCTCTTGGCTTCATCATCCATTTTGTCGAACAAATCTGTTGCCGCTGAAAAGCCCAACATTGTTTTGATTGTTGCCGATGACATGGGATATGCCGATTTAAGCAGCTATGGCAGTATGGATATACAAACCCCCAATATCGATACCATTGCCCGCCAGGGTGTGCGTTTTACTCAACACTATGCCAATGCCGCCGAATGCACTCCCACACGAACGGCATTACTGACTGGGCGCTATCAACAGCGTGTCGGCGGGTTGGAATGCGCCATCGGCTTTGGCCATGTCGGGCGCTACGACGACGCCATTCGCCTGCGCGAACAAAATCGTTTGGGGCTCCCCCCTTCGGAACTCACGATCTCAAAAATGCTGAAACAGGCCGGTTACCGAAACGGTGTGATCGGCAAATGGCACCTGGGTTATGATGAAAAGTTTCTCCCCAAGCATCACGGCTTCGATTATTTCTGGGGACCGTTGGGCGGTGGCGTGGATTACTTTCATCATTGCGAACCAAGTGGCTGGCATACGCTTCGCAAAAATGGAGAAGAAGTGCACCGCGAAGGTTATATGACTGATTTGATTACCGAAGAAGCAGTCAAATTCATTCGCCGTGAAAAGGATAATCCCTTCTTTTTGTATGCGGCTTACACTGCACCGCATACCCCCTATCAAGGGCCGGATGATTACACCGAAGAGCACAAAACCGAAGAAACCTTCAATGAAGGCGACCGAGAAACCTATGTCGAAATGGTCGAACGGCTCGATTGGGGAGTCGGGCAGATTCTACATGAACTGCATCGTCTTGAACTCGAAGAAAACACGCTGGTGATCTTCGTCAGCGACAACGGCGGCGCCAAAAATGCCGACAACGGCCCCTTCGCGAGAGGGAAGGGAACTCTCTATGAAGGCGGCATTCACGTGCCCTTTATGGCCAAATGGCCGAGCAAGATTGAACCGGGAACCGTATCGGATCAAGTTTGCCTGACTTTGGATCTCACCGCTTCGATCGCCAAAGCGGCTGATGTGCAGCCGCCCGATGACCGCCCCTTTGATGGGATCGATGTATTGTCGACACTTGACGATGCAGGCGTGGTCACGCGTACGCTCTTTTTCCGCAACCGCCGCGGTGACCGCACTTGGCGGGCCGTGCGGCATGGGGTGTGGAAATATCTCTCCAATGAAGATGGAGATGAATTTGAAGAATATGTCTTTAACCTAAACGAAGATCCTGGCGAAGAAAATGATTTAAAGGGCACTCATCCCGGCAAACTGGAAGACCTGAAATCCCGCTTAGTAAAATGGGAGCAGGAAATGGCAAAAACCATGCGTTGAAATATTGGTTTATGGAAAGTTCACACTCCACGCAAAATCTATCAATACGCCACTGAAAAATGACCAAGGAGCAAAAAGAACTTTTCCGGCGCGAGAAGTTTGATTGAACGATTTCTGAATTACATACATGGCCAGCACAATTCAAAATGATGATGTACAAAGGCATAAGTCATTGAGGCCTTGTTGTTGGATGTCTCATGCGTTTGTTTTGGTGCGAATGATTTGAGCTT
>CAZEZQ010000423.1:0-5487 GCA_964516245.1 uncultured bacterium
CCTGGGTTCGATGAGGTCATCATCTTTCCCCGCAAACGTTGGAAGGAGATGAAGAATTCCCGGCTCCAGTTTAAAGAATTCCGTCACTTTGCCCGCCACGTGCGCAAGCGCAAGTTCAATGTTACCGTCGATGTGCAAAGCAACAGCAAAAGCGCCATGATCGCCTGGCTCTCTCGGGCGAAGATCCGCATCGGACATGGCGAGCCGGAAGCGAAAGAAGTCAGCGCCTGGCTTAACAACCGGCTGGTCTCCCCACCACCGGGGATGGAGCACATCGTATACCGCAATCTCAATCTACTCACCGCTATCGGTATCGAGCCGGGTGAACCCAAATTCCATCTCCCCCAAGACAAACTAGCCGCTTCATCAATCCAAAATTGGCTTAATGAAAAAGGGCTTGTAAAGGGAAAATTTGTTCTGTTGGTCCCTTTCAGTGGAGACACCATCAAAGAATGGCCGCAGCAAAATTATTCCAAACTGGCCCAGCAACTTGGGCAGCAAGACAAACCGGTTGTATTTCTCAATGGCCCAGGGAAGAAGAATGAAACCCAAGAAATGGTGAATGCGGCGAAAAACGATCATGTGATATTGGGACCCAACACCGAGCTCTTACAAATGGTGGAGCTGGTTCGCCGGTCAGGATGCGTAGTGGGCAGCGACACCGGCCCGGTGCAAATCGCAGGAGCTTTGGGCGTACCCACTGTCTCTCTCTTCGGCCCCACCGAACCAAAACGCTCCCACCCCTGGGGACCGGGTGAAGTGTTGACATTGGAGGCAGAAGCCAATGAAGTGGGAAAGATGATCAAAAATTATATTTTCTCATGATGAACCTTGTTGCACTTGCTTTGTGCTCTGCATCTTGGCATAAATAAATTCGGGATCGAGGTCAACTCCCACATCCCATTCCACTGTATCAAATGCCACGCGAACACATTGGAATGCATTCCAATCTTTGAGTCTTTGAAATACACCAAAATCCAAATAAGGTTTCATATCGAGCAAACCACTTTCATCATTATCGAATTCGATATGAAGAACATAGTTGTCATCGGGTACAACTTTTGTTACAGACGGATACATGGCTCCATCTCCTATTGATGAGGTTGAATTTTGAATGGCTCTTCTCCATTCATCAGCAAATCCCAAGTATCCATTTAGCCGAATAAAAAAAATTTCCAGCCCCAACGGGGGCGCCATATGATAGCCAGGGGCAATCGCCCCTGGAAAAAAGAAACACAAAACCCTAGCCCTGTAAATAAAAATGCTTTCAGATGGCTAAATGGTTACCATATAGAAAATGAAACCATTTTACGAAACTTCCCCCAGCAATGGATCGGGGAAAAACCAAAGGGATTTAATAGATAGTGATGACGGGTGGCAAAGGCAAGCGCCGTCTCTCTGCCTTTGTGGCTTTTTCTTTCAACCATGCCACTGTCATTTCAAATGAGGCGAGAAATTCTTTTCTCAGGGTGTTTGGAGCGCAGGCGTCCCCGCCTGCATCATTATATAGCGCAGGCGTCCCCGCCTGCATCATTATATAGTGCAGGCGAGGACGCCTGCGCTCCAAAAAAAACTCTTTTTGCCCAATTGTCTTATAGATAATGGTAATTTTGATCAAAATAAAAAATTATGTATCCAATACTTGTTATAACCATTCTTGTGATGCTCCTGATTTATTATTTCTTTTTCTTTTTGCCCGCAAAAAAGAAATCACGCCGCGAAAAGCTGAAAAAATTGCCTTTCCCCAAAGAGTGGGAGCAAACATTAATTCAGTATGTGCCAATTTACCGGTATATGCCAAAATCTCTTAAACGGGAGCTTCATGGACATATCCAGATTTTTTTGTCAGAAAAACATTTCGAGGGTTGTGCTGGTTTGATTATAAACGATACAATACGCCTTTGCATCGCGGCTCAAGCATGCATCTTGCTTTTGAATCGTAATACAGATTATTACCCAAAATTACGAACCATTTTGGTTTATCCTCATACCTATGTAGCCAACCAAATCGAGTATCAAGGTCCAATCCATTCAGAAGAACTTTCTGTCCGTTTGGGTGAATCCTGGCAGAACGGCACAGTTGTGTTAGCTTGGGATCATATAAAAAATGGAGCCTGCGATATTAGCAGCGGTAATAATTTGGTGCTGCATGAATTTGCCCATCAATTGGATCAGGAAGATGGAATCTCGGATGGAACCCCCTATCTTGCAAGCAAATCCAAATATATTACTTGGAGTAAAATATTGACAAAAGAGTTTGAATATTTGCAACATGCTGTTGAACATAACAAAAAAGATATATTGGATCAATACGGTGCAACCGATCCCGCTGAATTTTTTGCCGTATCTACAGAAACTTTTTTTGAAAAACCCATTCAGTTGAAGAAGACCCACCCCAAATTATATAAAGAGTTGCATGATTACTATCAAGTAGACCCAGCGACATGGCATCATTAAGAGCACCCCACCCGCCACGGCGGGCTATATCAAGATGAAACTAAAACCTTTGATATCATCGATATCTAATTCCCATAAAATCAAAAACCACCAATGCTTTCCAATCCTTTATACCTTGCTGGGGCAACCATAGTTTTCCCCTATTGAAGCATAGGAACAATGTATTTCCATTTGGCATTTGTTTTCGATAAGATACAAAAATGAATCCAAGAATGTGTCTTGAATCCAAGAGTGTATCTTGTTACAAGAGTGTATTTTGTTATTAGAAAACAATATGTGTGCGGCAAACGTCATGATGGGAACTTTGTCTTGAACTGTATTTATAGACAATCCTGCAAAAAGTCTTTTTTGGAGCGCAGGCGTCCTCGCCTGCTACAACATAAAGTGCAGATTAGATATTAACGTTGCTATATATCGTGTGTTCGTTTTCTGCATCTAACTTTTTGCCAGTTCGTCATTTATAGGTCCACTGCAAAGAAAGAACTGTACCTCAGTTGGAAACAACCAAAAGCAATGACTGCCGTATCGAAAGGAGGTGTTTTACTGGAAAATGTACATCAATTAGTGAAATTCGCACTTTTTAACCATGAACGGAATTTGCAACAAGTGCTTCATGTAAAAAAAGATAGTGCGAGTGACAACTAAGTTTTTGGTATGATTAAGCGCTGTTCGTCAGCGATTTCTAGATGCGAATAACGCAAACCATGAAAAGGAGAATGAAACTCATGAAAACACGCAACTTGCTAATGATTGCAGTAACGGTAGGCTTGTTGGCTTCTCCGTCTTTTATCTCATCCATGACAAGTCATGCGGCAGAAAAGGGAGAACCAAAATCGAATCAATTCTGGTGGCCTGAGCAGTTGGATCTTTCACCTCTGCGTGAGCAGAGTCCAGAGTCCAACCCCTATGGCGAATCGTTCAACTATGCGAAAGAATTTAAGAAACTCGATCTTGAAGCCTTAAAGAAGGATATCGATGAATTGTTGACCACCTCACAGGACTGGTGGCCGGCAGACTACGGGAACTATGGGCCCCTGTTCATTCGCATGGCCTGGCACAGCGCAGGCACCTACCGCACCGTTGACGGGCGAGGCGGCGCCGACGGCGGTCAACAGCGTTTTGACCCGCTCAACAGCTGGCCTGACAATGCCAATCTGGATAAAGCGCGGCGGCTGCTTTGGCCGATCAAGCAGAAATATGGCAAAAAGATCTCATGGGCTGACCTGATGGTTTTAACGGGCAATGTCGCGATGGAAAATATGGGCTTCAAAACCCTTGGCTTCGCCGGCGGCCGTACAGACGACTGGGAGCCTGAGATGGTCTATTGGGGACCTGAATCCCAAATGCTTGATCAAACCGAAAAGCGCCGCAATGACAAAGGCAAACTGGAAGGGCCTCTTGCAGCGGTTCAGATGGGCCTGATCTATGTTAATCCAGAAGGTCCGAATGGAAACCTGGATCCAATTTCATCAGCCAAGGCCATTCGTGAGTCTTTCGGCCTGATGGCGATGGATGACGAAGAAACAGTGGCGCTCATTGCAGGCGGGCACACGTTTGGCAAAGCGCACGGCACACATCCCCCTTCAGAACACGTTGGCCCTGAACCCGCGGCTGCCCCGATCGAACAGCAAGGATTGGGCTGGAAAAACACAGCCGGTAAAGGGAACGCCGAAGATACCACCACCAGCGGGTTAGAAGGCGCCTGGACAGCATCTCCAGATCAGTGGTCGCATATGTATCTGGATTTTCTATTCAGGTTTGAGTGGAAGAAATCCAAGAGCCCGGCAGGGGGGACTGTGTGGATTCCGACCGATGAATCCGCCAAGAGTTTGGTGCCAGATGCGCACATAAAAGGTAAGTTTCATGCCCCCATCATGTTTACTACAGACCTGGCACTTAAAAAGGATCCAGAATACAGGAAAATTGCGAAACGCTTTTTGGAGAATCCAGAAGAGTTTCAAGAGGCATTCGCCAGAGCCTGGTTCAAACTGACGCACCGTGATTTGGGTCCGCAATCCCGTTATCTCGGTTCGGATGTACCAGACATGGATTACATGTGGCAAGATCCGCTTCCTGCAATCGATTACAAGTTGATTGGCCAAGAAGACGTAAAGACGCTGAAACAAGACATCCTTGAATCTGGCTTGTCTGTACCAGAACTGGTGAGAACAGCCTGGGCATCAGCGGCCAGCTACCGCGGCAGCGATATGCGCGGTGGCGCCAACGGGGCGCGTATACGCCTTGAACCACAAAAAAACTGGGAAGTCAACAACCCGGAAGAACTGGCAAAAGTATTGACACAATTGGAAAAGATTCAGAAAAAATTCAATGATTCGCAATCAGACAACACAAAAGTTTCACTGGCTGATGTAATTGTTCTGGGTGGAGCAGCTGCCGTCGAAAAAGCGGCAAATGATGCTGGCTTTGATATTGAAGTGCCTTTTGCTCCTGGCCGCGTAGACGCATCGCAAGAACAAACAGATGTAGAGTCTTTTTCAGTGCTCGAGCTGACCGCAGATGGATTCCGGAATTACTACAGCAAGGATAGCTACCTTTCGCCAACCGAAGCACTCGTTGACAAGGCGGCTTTGTTAAATCTGAGCGTTCCTGAAATGACTGTGCTGGTAGGCGGTATGCGCGCGCTGAATGCCAACACCGGCCAGTCTAAGCATGGCGTATTTACCGGCCAGCCGGGCGTGTTGACCAATGATTTCTTCGTGAATTTGCTCGATATGTCTACAAAGTGGGAGAAGTCAGGCGAGTCTGAAGGGATTTACCAGGGGTTTGACCGCAAGTCAGGAGAGAAGAAATGGACAGCCACCTCTGTTGATTTGATCTTCGGCTCAAACTCTGAACTGCGGGCAGTTGCAGAAGTCTACGCATATGACGGCTCGAAAGAAAAATTTGTGCGTGACTTTGTCGACGCTTGGGTCAAGGTAATGAGACTCGACCGTTTTGAATCCGTGTAATACGATTCACCGTCTATCCGTCACCCGCCGGGTCCTTCCAATAAGGGGCCCGACGGGATGG
>CAZEZQ010000424.1:0-5486 GCA_964516245.1 uncultured bacterium
ATTAGGCTGACTCCTGTTGAATGGTTTCTTTGCTTTGTGCTTTATCTTCAGCTTGTTTTAACTTCTTGCGAGCAACACGGACGAATAAGGTGAGGGCTAGTATGATCAAAACCAATACGCCCAATAAAGGCCAGGGGACTTCACCGCGAGTGAGCATTTTGGTGATGGCATCGGCGCCGACAACATACAATATGGTTCCAGGAAGCATGCACAACCAGGAGAGAAATACATACGTCCAGAATGAGACGCGGGTGAGGCCGAAGCCGTAATTAATCAAATTAAATGGGAATAAGGGGACAAAACGAGTCAATGCGACAATCCAACCGCCATGAGTTTCAGTGAGTTTATCTAACTTGCGAAACTTTTCGTTGCCGCTCACCCATTCACTCACAGAGTCTCGCGCAAAATACCGGGCAATCAAGAAACAAAGTGCAGCACCCGTAGTAGAGGCAAGACTTGTCACGATGGTGCCCCATAATGAGCCAAACAATGCACCGGCAATGACTGTCAACCCCGCACCGGGAACAACGGCAACGACACAACCGACGTAAATCAGACCATAGGCCAAAGGTCCCCACGGCCCCAAGCCGTCAATAAAGCCTTTGATGTCTTTAATTTTTTGGCCCAAATTAAAATAATAGGCCAAAAACATGAGAAGGAGAATTGCTCCTAATAAGATCAAAGGTTTTTTTAGAGTTTTCAGCGATGATTTTCCATTCTGGGATTCTGTATTAGTTTGTTCGTTCATAATTTATCCCTTCTGTTCGTTCAGCGACCAGTCGTAATCAAGATAAGACACAGAGAATTGGGTTCCCTCAAGCATTTGTTTTTGCCCGCCGCTCATGTATTGGTAGAAAAAGTTTGCGACCGCGCGTTCGGTTTTGCCAAGATGGGTAAAGCGTTCGTTTGCGCTGTATTGGCCGACAAAATCTTCGCCATACCAATAGAGGATTTTGTTGAGATACAGGGTATTGGATTCAACGCGAAACTTTTCAGGATCGTTCATTAATTCGGTCACTTGGTCATCGAGTTGAGAGTCCAACTTGGATGCAACATAGGGTTCTCTGCGTAATTTGGGGCAGCCTATAGAGGCGCAATTGACGGCGAAGTGGATGCGGGGTTCGTTGAAGTTTTTGCGAATGGTTTCGTGTTCGATTTGATTGAGGGTCATCGAGCGGCCCATCACGGTATGAGTAATTTCATCCCACACGCCATCGATATGGCGAATGCTGTTTTTGGGGAAACGGAGAGAACCGATCCAAGAGGCTTTGATGGGATAGTGATCGATGATGACTTTCAGAGTGATGGCGTTGTATGCGTTGATCCAGAAGGCGAGGCGAACATCGCCGGGCCAGGATTGAAACTCATTTGGTTTTACTTCAGCGATTCGCTTCAAGTAAGAATTTAGATTTTCGGGATTGGCTTTTAGTGATTCATAATCGACGAGATTTTCTTCATCGACATAATTTTGCAAAACCTGGTTGTAATCGTTGTAATGAAACGAGGATTCACTGGCCTTTTCAGACGCTTGAGTTTCCATACTTACTGCAAGAATGGCAATACAGCAATACACCAATATACTTAGTTTTTTACAGACTTTCATTTTGTACTCCTTTTTCTAGAGATTATCCTAAATTTCCAATGTGAAATTCGATACAAGTATTAGATTCTTATGTGTGAATAGTGAGAGAAGGTCTCTTATTGTAGGGACACGTTGCAACGTGCCTCTACATATTTTCATTTTGAAATTTTAAGCATCTTTGATTATTAGGCTACGGAGACCAATGCGCCTCCACAGGACGACCCACAACCGGCCGTGCAGCCAAAACAGTGATCGCCAGTAACAATTTTGCGGTTCATCAATTGTTTGGGGTCGAAATCTTTGATGTTTTTCGGCACGGAATCATGCACTTTCCATCGCAGGGCGAGATTGAAGTCACAGTCGTAGAGATTTCCGTTCCAGTCGATATTAATTTGGTGCCGGCACATCAGAGGATCGACTGTGGCGGCATTAAAGGAATTCTTGAGTAGATCCATATATTCAATTTCTTTTTTTTCACGTTTGAGGTCAGTACGAAACCGGCCGATGGGCATATTGGTGATGGTATGAAGGCTGGTGAATTGAATGCCGAAACGCTCATTCAGCTCGCGTTTGTAATCGGCTTCCAGCTGTTGCTGATCCGGTGGTAATTGGGGACCGACCGGATTGTAAACCAAATTCAAAGTCAGTTCTGGCTCAATGCCGTAACCAATATTGTTGAGAACCTGCAAGGCTTCAATACTTCGATTGTATACACCAACACCGCGTTGTTTGTCGACGTTTTGCTCTAAATAGCAAGGCAACGATGCCACCAATTGCACTTTGTGTTTTTTATAGAATTCCGGTATGTGTTCCATGCCCGGTTCAAGCAAAACGGTCAGATTGGTACGCACCTGGGCGATTTGGCCTTGATCGCGCAAGGCTTCGATAAATCGGCAGAAATTGGGGTTGAGTTCGGGAGCCCCGCCGGTGATGTCGACTTGGCGGCAGTTGCATTCATCAGCAGTCTTGAGAATGTGTTCCATAATTTCCCAGGTCATTTCTTCTTTGCGTCGGGGAGAAGAAGCAACATGGCAATGAACGCATTCCTGGTTGCACACCAAACCGATATTCACCTGAATGGTATCCAAATCTTCGGCGTATAGTTCTTCGCCAGTGGCGTTGCGTATGTATTGATCAAATTCATTCATTCAAACAGCTCCAAATATTATACTTTCGAATTCAACACGAGTTTCTCAAATAGCGCTAGCAGATTGCCAAAAGTGAAAGGATGGGTTCAGATATACCCTAGCCCGATGCCATTCACTTAATATCATATTTTACAATTTTGAATGTTGTATTTTGCTTTAACAAGAGCCCTGCTCGGCAGGAGCCTCGCCCTCCTTGTAATAGCACGGCTCGGCAGGAGCCTCGCCAAGGCGCATTTTCACCCTCGCCCTCCTGATAGCAAAATCGTTTATGAAACACCTTGATGTAAGTCTATATATTTAATTGCTTTTGCATACGTTTCGTTGGTGGGCTGAAGCCCACCCTACACTTTGTGTCTTTTGTTGATATAGCTCGCCGGGGCGAGCGGGGGTTGCTCTTAAGTTGATGATATTACCTCTTGAGTTAATAATATTGACCATTGCCCCCATTGAATAGAGGGGAATGGGCTTTGGATTAGCCATCACTTCATGCCTGGCTGACCACTAGGTTGAAATTGTTTACATGTCTATTGTACCGTGCATACACATTGATGCCAAAAAGTCATGTAAGATTTTCGGCTTACTTGCTATTTGGTTTACATACAAATTACCCCAATCTGCGGTTCAGATCAAATGCAGCGCTTATTAAAGCCAGATGAGTAAATGCTTGGGGAAAATTACCCAAATGTTCAGCGCAGGGGCCAAGTTCTTCGGCATACAAACCCAGGTGGTTGGAATAGCCCAACATTTTTTCAAAGAGAAAGCGGGCTTGCTGCGCATCTCCTGAACGGGAAAGGCACTCGACATTCCAAAACGAGCACATACAGAATGTCCCTTCATCACCCAACAGTCCATCAGTCGCACCTTTCCCCACTTTGTAACGGTATACCAAAGAGTCAACCACCAATTCGCGTTCAATGGCATTAAGAGTGGAAAGCCATTTCGGATCAGTGGGTCCGATAAATCGAACCAGGGGCATGAGTAAGTTGGAAGCATCCAATGTTTTGGACCCTTTGTATTGAACAAAAGCTTTGAGCTCTTGATCCCAGAACTCGGTAAATATTTCATTATAAATTTGATTGCGAATGGACAGCCATTTCTCCAAAGGAGCCGGCAAGGAGCGTTTTTGCGCCAATCGAATGCCTCGGTCCAGCGCGACCCAACACATTAGGCGGGAATATAGGAATTCTTGTTGACCGCTTCGAACTTCCCAAATGCCTTCATCTTTGCGATGCCAATTTTCGCATACCCAATCGAGCAAACGATGGAGGTTTTGCCATAAATCGTAGGAGATGGGCTCGCCGTATTTGTCATACAAATAGACGGAATCCATCAATTCGCCATAGATATCCAATTGCAGTTGGTTGTAGGCTCCGTTCCCTATTCGAACTGGTTTCGACTGGCGATAGCCTTCCAAATGATCGAGAGTGGATTCGGTCAATACATGGCGGCCGTCGATGCCGTACATAATTTGCAAGGAGCCATCGGGATTCAATTCATCACATCGCGCTTCGATCCATTTCATAAAAGCGGCCGCCTCTTCGGTAAACCCCAAGCGTATCAATCCGTATAAGGTAAAAGAGGCATCACGTATCCACGTGTATCGGTAATCCCAGTTGCGCTCGCCTCCCAAATCTTCGGGCAAACCAAAAGTGGGAGCCGCAACAATCGATCCATACGGCCTGGAAGTCAACATTTTCAAAACCAAGGCGGAGCGATTGACCATTTCGCGCCAACGCCCTTTGTATTGAGAGCGGCCAATCCAGTTTCTCCAATAATTCACGGTGTCTTTAAATGATTCTGATTCATAGTGAGAATGATCGGCAGGGGATTGCCCTTCACCACGCCATTCTTCCATAATGAAGGTTACTGTTTCTCCGGCATGCAATTCAAAATCGGCAATCGCTTCTCCCTCATGAATGGCCACCGGCACAGAGGATCGAAAGAAAATTTTGGTTTGATCTTCACCCTCCGAAATAAACAAATAGCCTTTTTCCAGTTTTTCAATTGTATGAGAGGATTGCGCATAGTTGAATTTGGGGGCAAATTGCATGCGATAGCGTACACATCCTCGAACGGTTTTGGCGCGCCGTACAATTCGGTGAGCGCATTCTTCCAATTCGACCGGCATAAAATCGGAAATCTCGGCCACCCCTTCTTCTGAGAGGAATCGGGACAATAGAATGTTCGTATCTGACAAATACAATTGCTTTTGTTGGGCGGATTGCAAGGTGGGGGATATTTTGAAATTGCCTCCTTTTTTATGATCCAAAATAGCCGCAAAAATGGTTGGGGAATCAAAATGGGGGAAGGACATAAAATCAATCGAGCCATCCATCCCCACCAACGCCACGGTATGCAAATCGCCTATCACGCCATAATTTTCGATTGGTTGGTACCCATTCAATTGTTTCATATCAAGGCTCAAACTTTCATTAGCCGCCAGCCACGAAGCCGGGATATAGGGTCATCCCGCCATCGATGTACATTGTGGTTCCATTGATATAATCCGCCTCATCGGAGGCCAGCCAAACGGCTGCGCGGCCGATATCTTCGGGTTCGCCAATTCGATTGTATGGGATCAATTTCATCAATTGTTGGTAGGCTTCTTCGGTTTCCCAGGCGTCTTGATTGATCGGTGTACGAATGGCGCCCGGTGAAATGCTGTTGACCCGAATGCGATGAGGGGCGACTTCTTGGGCGATACTTTTCATCATCAGCATGACTCCACCTTTGCTGGCGGCATAATTCACATGGCC
>CAZEZQ010000425.1:0-5480 GCA_964516245.1 uncultured bacterium
GAGTTACTATATATTGTATGGTCATTTTCTAGATCGGACTTTTTGCCGGTTCGTCAGAATAACGGCAACAACCAATTAACATAAAATATGAATCGATCGTTCGGTGCGGTTTAGAATCATCTGAGTCTGGTTTCCCTTGATAGGCGATGGGGTGGACCGGATAATGTTGCGGGATTACATTCATTGCATTGTTAAAATGGTTTTTCAAAGATATTCCAAATAAAAGTTGAATGATATGAAGCATTTAATCATATTGGGTTCGACCGGCTCAATCGGGACGCAATGTTTGGATGTGGTTCGCACCCATCCAAATGAATTTAAAATCGATGCGCTGGCCACCCGGCGGCAGGTCGATCTATTGGCTGAACAAGTGAAAGAATTTGAACCGGCCTGGGTGGGCGTGGTGGATGAAGAAGCGGCGCAGCGCTTTCCCAAAGAAATCTTGCCCTCAACCTCCCAGTTTGTTTCCGGTCCAGACGCGATGAACGCCGTGGCGCGCCAGGCCGAGGGAGACGTGGCCGTGATCGCCACAGTGGGGGCGGCTGGATTCAAACCCACCTTTGAAGCAGTCAAAGCGGGCAAGCAGATTGCGCTGGCCAACAAAGAAGTGTTGGCGATGGCGGGCGATCTGTTAATGAGCGCAGCAGAGGAGAGCGGTGTGCCGGTATTGCCCATCGATAGCGAGCACAGCGCCATTCAGCAATGTCTTCACTGCGGCCAGCATGCCGAAGTCTACAAGATTATCTTGACCGCCTCAGGCGGGCCGTTTCGGGGCAAAACCCCCGAAGATTTTGAAAACGTATCAGTGAAAGAAGCATTAAAACATCCAACATGGAGCATGGGCGCCAAGATCACCATCGATTCAGCCACCTTGTTCAACAAAGGCTTGGAAGTCATTGAAGCGCATCATCTGTTTAACCAACCGCTCGACAACATCGATGTAATCGTGCATCCCCAATCAATCATTCATTCCATGATCGAATTTATCGACGGCTCTATCATGGCCCAGTTGGGAGATGCGGATATGCGTACGCCAATCCAATATGCGCTATCCTTCCCCAACCGGATCGAACGCTCGGGCCGGAAACTCAATTTGTTGGATTATCCGGAACTAACATTCTACCCTCCCGATATGAACAGTTTCCCCTGTTTGTCGCTAGCCTATGAAGCCGCCCGCATCGGGGGAACCATGCCAGCCTATCTCTCTGTAGCCAACGAAGAGGTGGTAGAAGCGTTTTTAGAAGAAAAAATCAATTTCGGCTCAATCCCCAAACTCTTGGAAGCAAGTATGAAAAAGCACAAGCCAGTGTTGCAGTATTCACTCGAAGACATTTACGCCTGCGATGACGAAGCCCGACAAAAGACGCGGGAGTTGATTGAAGTATTATGAATTAAACTATTATATATTGCTTTCTTGCTTCTTCTCCAATCGGTCAAATCTTTCTTCAATCTGGTTCAGCTTTTGAAGGATGTAAACATTCGTCTTCTTGTCATCAATCCCCACCGGGCTCTCATCGCTGGCAAGCATTCCAGCGATTTCGTCGAAGGTTTTTTGATCGAGTTCCATGTTCACATTTTTTATAAAGGAAACATGTTCCAATAGCTTCTTCCAAAAATAATAAAGCCGATCCATTTCCTGCCTGGACGCCGTTTCTTCAATTTGCAATGCATGGCTCGCCAACAAAACAATGAAAGAACCGAATTGGGTTTTGTGAAGAGAGTGAGCTTTCTTGCCACAATCCAACGCTTTTCGATAGCGGCCATGCAATAAGTGGTTTCGGGCATGATTTCGCAATTGGTTTGCACGATGGACAGTTTTCATCAATAGCGAAAGATCCGTTCCACATCGCCTGCAAACGGTTTGTTCGTGAAAACGCAATTTGCATGTGGGGCATTGAAGCTGCTGGGATTGAAAAACATTGCTGATAGAGCTTTCGATCATTGGTTATGCCCCAACAAAATAAAGCAATTCTCGAAGTTCATTCAGCTGTTCATCATACTCCTGCTGTTGAGCGAAACGCTGCTCGATTTGTTGGCAAAGTTCTTCGGCCTCTTGCCGGTCGTCTGGATGCATTTGATTCAATGTAGACCGGGTGCGATTCAATAAATCTTGGTGTTCTGGCGGCAAAGCAGATGCAGCCGATGGTTGAAGCGGTTTTTCACCCTCGTGGGGAATCACATTTTCCTCATCTGTTGAAATCCAATCAGAGAGTTGCGCGCGGGAGTTGGCAATGTCTTCCGGATCTTTCGGTTTGTAGGCATTCTCAATTTTAATGGATTTTTGCAGCCCCGTTTTCTTTTCAACCGCGGTGACTGTTAATATTCCATTCAAATCCAAAGACATTCGGCCAATCACTTTGTTGCCTGCCGGAGCTCTTGAAAGCCCTTCAACCCAAAACTCTCCAATATGTGTGTTATCGCGAACGTCTTCATTTTCGCCTTGATAGACTTCAATTTTCACCGATTCTTGATTGTCCATCGTGGTTGAAAATACTTCAGATTGTGTCACCGGCAATGGAGTGTTGCGTGAAATAATTCGGGCAAAACAATAGGGGACCGGAAATCCAAACTCATCCCTGGCGATGGCATTAATCCCGAACGAATGAGGGGTAATGTCTATCAATATGTTGTCCACATCCTGACCTTGCAAACGGGCCCCCAAAATGGCCGCTCCCATCACAACGCAATGGTCGGGATGCAATTCGGAGCGGGGTTTTTGTTGAAAGTGGTTTTCCAAGAGAGTCCGCACAAACGGGGTGCGTGTAGAGCCCCCCACCAACAAAACATTGTCGATGTCAGAAGTCGATAGTTCGGCATCATGCAAAGCTTGCTGAATGCAATTGATGGTTCGGTCAATCAAACTGCGAATCATTTCTTCATAATCTTCTCGGGTCAATTCATAATCCAAATGGATAGGTGTGCCGTTGTGTTCTGCCAGTTCTTCTTCAATCACATGCGTATACGAATGAGCGCTTAATTCAATCTTGGCGGCCTCGGCGGCATGCATAAGCCGGTTCATGGCTTGAACGTTCTCCCGAAGGTCGACTCGGTATTCTGTTTGGATCCGCGACAAGAAACTATCAAGAATCAACTGGTCAAAGTCATCTCCACCCAAACGGGTATCCCCCCGGCTGGCCAAAACTTCGGTCAATTCCCCTTCTTCGCGTACGATAGAGACGTCGAACGTCCCCCCGCCAAGATCGTAAACAGCCGATAGTTCCTGCCCTTCTTTCTGGGACGACAATACGCTATGGCGAAATGCCAAAGACGCGGCGGTTGGTTCGTTAACGATCCGCACGACTTCCAATCCCGCGATTTCACCCGCAGCTCGAGTCGCCTGGCGCTGTGTGTCATTGAAATAGGCAGGGACCGTGATCACCGCTCTTTGGATTGTGATACCCAATGCTTTTTCTGCCGAAACTTTCAAATGGTTTAAAATAAGCGCCGAAATTTCTTCGGGGAGCAATGCGCGGTCGCCCAGCTGAATCCGCTCGGTGCCGCCCATACGGCGTTTGATCGACTTTACTGTCTTATCGGGATACAAAATATATTGATTACGAGCAGGATGGCCCACCAACAGTTCGTTCGAAGGAGATGCGCCTACATAAGAAGGCAATAGTGGGCTGTTATCGATCTCGATAATATTAACTTTGTGATCGTCATAGACTGCAATTAATGAATTGGTGGTTCCCAAATCAATTCCTACCACGATATCGTTTTGGTTTCCATTTGAGTTTTGATTTGTCATGGTTTACTCCTGAGAGGATTGATGTCGCTCATATAAAATTGAATCATTCTTTCGTGCTAGAAACTTTCACTTCGGCAAACCGGAGAACCCGGTCTTCATAACGGTAGCCCTGACGGAAAATCTGCACCACACAATCGGGCTTCATTGCATTTGTGGACTCCAACTCGACCGCTTTCATTTCTTGAGGATCGAATGCGCCATCCACTTTGGCAACCGGCACTATTTGCAAAGATTCCAAACGCTGATCCAGTTTTTTTAACGTTAACAAAACACTTTGCTGCACTTGTTTCAGTTCATTGGTGTTTTGAAAGAAACCCCGCCATTTTTGGCGGGATTTCAACCTATTTTGAAATTGATCGTTCATACGCCGAAATTGGTCGTGAGTGTCCAACAGTGGATCCACCACAATATGAAAAGCATCACGAAACCCTTCATCATACGCCGCATCTTTTAAATGAGAGTGCGTTTGCGCCATATAAGATTCTGTTACAGACAACTGATGCTTGGTTTGTTCGAGATGCTGGCTTAACTTTTGTTCCAATTCATGAAACGTTCTCCCCTGCAAAGAAACTTCTTGACGAAGCGCCGTTAATCCTTCTAGCAGAGTGTATAAATCAAGTTGTTGCTCATCCGAATCTGAATCGGCCAACCCTTCCACACTCATTTCCGTCTGCTGCAAGCTGCGAATCACATCCGCAGCTGCGGCCAGCAAAGTTTCTTGCTTTTCAACACCTTCCAACGCTTCTTTTCCAGAATCAAACTCGTGTAAACTTGAATGAGAGTGATTTCTATTGTCTTCTGAATGATTCATGTTGATTATTTGTCCTTCGAGTTCGGTGGCATCCGTTTCGATTCTTCTTCGATAACGGCAATCCATTGATTCATCCCGGCGCGTGGCCGTTCCTGTTCTTCCGGCTGCCAATCCATAGAACTCTTTATGTAATCCACGCCGAACAAATCCAGTTCGAGCCGTTTTGTTTCCGTTTGAATCATATTGTACGCATAGCGAATTCGTTCGAAGTTTTTGGGATCCCGGTCCGGCGGATGCTTCCGAGTGGCGTTTAGGTACGCTTTCCGCACCGATTCGTCAGTTGCATTCTCGCTATCGATTTCAAGAATTTGGTATGGATCAATCATATTTCACGTTCCCGGCAATTTTGATAATCAGTTTTCACTTCAAACTATTTATCAATTCTCTGATTGCATTATCAACTTGAAAGCCTTTGTCCTCACTATCATCCTCCGGTTCCCATACATCAAAAAGTATTTCTTGCTGCGTTTGTGATTTATTGCCTGTGGGCTCTGGTGAATCATTATTGTTTGTTGCAGAAGGTTCCGGCTTTGGTGGAGATGACTTTGATTTTGATTTTGATTTTGGCTTTGGCTTTGGCTTTGATGTAGAATGCTTTGGTCTTGCTGAAGAAGGTCTTAACTCTGTTGAGTGCATCTTTCTTTGTTGTTCATTTTTGATTGCATTTTTGACTTCTTCATCTGTAAAGCTTTCCAAATCCTCTTCCAAATCTTCATCATCAAAATGTCCATAAATTGATCTTTTGTATTGGTCTCTGGCTTGTTTGGCAATCTCATAATCACCTTTGGCCTGTGAAATGGATATCGCCGCCAAAAGACAATCTTCAATCTCTCCAAAATCCACTCTAGGCAAATTTCGTAAAACGAGCGCTCGATAATACAGAAATTCATGAATGCGAGATCCTTCCATTTGCAATCCCCG
>CAZEZQ010000426.1:0-5467 GCA_964516245.1 uncultured bacterium
TTTTCACTCTTACTTTTTTCGATTCTTGAACTTGTTCTTGTTGTACTTCTCCACACGAAGCAAGCAGGAGATATAGAAAACCCATCATAAGAAATGAAGGAGAAGCAAAGATGGACCGTTTTGCAATTGACGCCAAAATTTTCATCACACATACCTTTCTTTCATGAAATTGCCATTTCAAAATCTAATTTCCTTCAATTCAGTTCAACGATCAAACCACAGCATTCGTTACGAGTGATGATAAATGAGAAGAGTAGATTCTACGACATTGTTTCTCAAAATTTATTTAAGTGCAATACCAGCGACATTCAGGGGGCAGACACGGGGGTCTGCCCCTACATTGAGCTTTGCCCCTACATTGAGAAAATTTTATATATATATGGCTAGTTATGGCGTACCGGCAAAAAGTCCGATACAGACAACGACCATACAATATAATCACGCAGGTACCAACCTGCACTGTATTTTGTTGCAGGCGAGGACGCCTGCGCTCCAAATAAGACTTTTTGCCAAATCGTCAGGTATTGTAAGCGGTTTTTTGGTGTAAACGCAATGGTTTTATGGCAGCAATCATTTTATAGAGACCGACAATGAATGCAGAAAAATTTGAGGTGTAGATTCAACTGCCCCCGTATCTGGACCCATGAATGAAAGCCGGTTGATTCCTTCATTTAGTTCTAAGGATTGAGAATAAACGGTTGGCTGGTTTTCGTTTACGATGATTGCATGCGGAGTTTTGCCTGCCTGTTCTATGGTGAGTTCTGGTAAAGTATTGCCCCGAAGCTGGGCAGAAAGTTCCAAATCAAGAGTAAGGGTTTGATTTTTCTGGGAATAAAGATTGATATAACTATGGCGAATGAGATGCTGATCAGGATTTTGGGGAGGGAAACAATCTTGCAGGGGGATGTTCCCCAGAGTGGTTTGAATGGGTTGGTTGGATAGAGCGTTCACCCAATAATCCGCGAAGCGATTGGCGGGATTCAACATTAACGCTCGTTCAAAACATTCCAGCGCTTTCGTATTTTGCTCTGCTTCGTAGAACATCATCGCTTTTACGATGAAATATTCAGCCGTTTCACTCTCAGGCAAATCATCAATAGTTTCGATTGAACTTGGTGATGTTGAGCCAGTGAATTGCAGCCAAGCCGCCCAATCATCAGCGGCTTTTTCGGTTTGATTCAACATCAAATACGATTGGCCCCGTTCATAAACCGCCTGCAGGCAGATGGGAGCATATTTGTATGAGAAAGTGTTTGTAAACGCATCCACCGCTTTTTTGTAGTGATTTAGTTTGTTTAAGGCGATCCCATAGTAGACCCACACCGATCCATGAGAAATCGAGGGGTCCAATTCAAGCGCTTCTTCATACAACGTTAGAGAAGAGGTGAGTTGTTCGTGGGTGCCATGGCGGGAGTATAGATTTGCCAATTCAGCCAAAACCAAAGCAAGTTGAACTTTATGCCGCTTTTGTTTCGTTTCTTGATAGAGTTCTCTCCAGAATTCAATCGAACGTTTAAGTTGCTCTATGGCCTCTTTTGTTTTCCCTTGTTGAAATAAATTTCGCGCATATTCCACTCCCTGGGAGGGTTGATTGGCTTCTACCCAGAGCAAAACCGATGGATTGCTTGCCACATAAACGAATATTGGCAGTGAAATAAGGAGAATGATTATCCAAGCAACAAGGGTAATTTTATTTACGGGATTTTTCTGATTTTGTTGATTCAATGTTTCTGTAACACTTTCTGGTTTATTTCGAATGAATTCGGCATTCGGGGTAGACATGTGGGGCAGACCCGGGGGGCAGACCCGGGGGGCAGACACGGGGGGCAGACACGGGGGTCTGCCCCTACAGAGATCTGACACCACATATATGAATTTTCAAATATAATTGGCTAAGTTTTATGTTTAGTAAACCAATATGACTTTGATGTGTGTTTCAGGTGATGTTTGAATTTGCTCGTAGGCAACTGGGGCTTCTGAAAATGGGTATGACTGGCAGGGGATTGGCCAGACGATCACTTTTTTAGAAGCCAGACTATTATAAACTAATTTTTCTATCCATGCATTATAGTGATGATCGTTCACGTTGACGATTCGAAGTGATTTTTTGGATATCCTTTCATTCAATTGTTTTGTAATATCAATTTTGTTGGGTGAAACAAAAGTGCCACCCGGGCGCAGAGATTCAATGGCTGGAACCAAATGGGCATTCGAACCAGAAAAGTCATAGATGGCATCCAATTCTTGCATTGGTTCGACTTCATTTAGTTGTTGTTCAAATCCAGCTACGTCCAATGGAATGATTTTATGCGCGCCAAGGCGCTGCGCCGTTTTTATGCGATTCGGCAATGGATCGATTGCTATAATTTCGTGAACACCGGAAAGCAGTAAATATTGCACAGCCAATAATCCTACTGTCCCCAATCCAAATACCGCAACCCGGTCTCCATAGCGAACATACGATTGCCGAACCGCGTTTAATGCAACGATGCCCGGTTCCATATATACCGTAAATTCTTTGCGCAAGACACCAACAGAATGCAAGCGCTCATTCGATACAACCGGCATTTCAGCATGGTTCATTGGTCCATGGACCAAATCGCCTACTTGGCATCCATTGACTTTGGAACCGAGTTCAACAATCTCCCCCACTCCCCATGAACTTGGGAACCAGGGATACTGTTGTATTTGAAAACCGGGTTTCTCTAAAATACAATTAAGATCATACCCTTGCCGAATTCCGGTGATATGGGTTTGGATACGAACTTCATTGGGCTGCAGCGAGAGGTTGGGCGTAGACTGAAATTGAAATTCTTTCGATTCGGCAAGCGAGAGTTTCACTGGCATAGTCAGATTTTGTCCCTATTTGATCTCTGCAGAAAATAGAATCGTAAAAGCATGTTCAAAATCACAAGCCAAGTATACTATGGTTAGAAGCAGTTGAAAATTTCGAGTGTCGGGTTTTCTTATGGATTTCCAAAAACTAAGCACGATTTTTGGCATAGCATTTATAATCGCTGGTATCTTGCTATTGATACTGCCACATATCCCATTTTTGGGCAAATTGCCGGGGGATATTCATATTGAGGGGGAAAACACTCAATTTTATTTCCCCATCGTGACTTGTATTGTTATTTCGATTGTTTTGACGATCATCGTGAATTTGTTTTTCCGATAATGATTTGGCATAAGAGAACTTAACAAATCTGTTTTATGGATATTTCTGAATTTGATTATAATCTTCCCCAAGAGTTAATCGCTCAATTTCCTTCTGAAAAGCGTGACGAAAGCCGCCTGTTGGTGGTTCATCGAGAGCGGGCCAGTTTGGAAAGCGCTCAATTTCATGAAATCGGGAACTGGTTAAGAGCCGGCGATGTGCTGGCCATGAATAATACTGAAGTGTTCCCTGCCCGGTTGAAGGGATACAAGGAGCCGGGTGGGGCAGCCATCGAGATGCTCTTACTCGAAAAGAGAGAGGAGCTCGTATGGGTGGTAATCGCTTATCGCGCCTCACGCTTGAAACGAGGCACAGAGGTGGTGTTTGGCGATGAGTTGAAATGCCGGGTAGTGGAATGCCTGGAGGAAGGGAAATTTTTGGTTCAGTTTGAATGTCAAGAAGATTGGGATGCCGCGTTAAGCAAACTGGGGGAGATCCCCCTTCCACCATACATTGAACGCAAAAACGGTGAATACAAAGAAATTGACCGCGAACGCTATCAAACCGTATTCGCCGAGCACAACGAACAATACAATTCAGCGGCGGCACCGACAGCGGGGCTGCATTTTACAGAAGAATTGCTGCAACAATTGGAACAATCGGGCATTCATTTGTGCCACGTGACATTGCGGGTGGGGTTGGATACATTTTTGCCCATGCGGGTGGAGCATATCGAAGAACATGAAATGCACACTGAAGCATATTATGTGCCGGAAACCAGCGCAAAGTGCATTAATCAAGCCGCCAGTGAAGGCAGGCGGGTGATTGCTGTGGGAACCACATCGGTTCGTGTTTTGGAAAGCGCCGTTGATGAGAATAGGAAAATACGCTCAGGCCCTGGGAGCAGCAATTTGTTTATTCAACCAGGATACCAATTCAACATGGTGGATGGAATGATCACCAATTTTCATCTCCCCCGCACCACATTGATCCTTTTGGTCTCAGCATTTATGGGAAATGAGTTGCGCAAAACAGCTTACGAATATGCTATTGAACAGAACTTTCGTTTTTATTCGTATGGAGATGCGATGTTAATTCTATAAGAGAAGTTTGATGAACCATTTTAGAGATCAACGTACGCTTACACAAATATTGGAAACGCTCCCGATTTCATCACTGCAGACCGTTCAAGAAGCTCAACTGTTTTGTGATTATATCGGTTATTCAACCACTCCGGATATACGCCATCAGATTTGGCAGGTGAATGTCGAATCGCTGAATCCATTTGTTGTTCGTGGCCAGGTTTCAAATGCGCATGCTCTCAATACGCTAATAGAGGCGAGTGAGCGTCTCGGGAAAAATTGTGATACCAGCCAAGTAGTGAGTTTGCCTGACAAACAACTGGGAGACCGGCGGTTCGGATTGGTTACCTATACGGAATGCCCGCTTTATAAAACAATTGACAAACAAGAACAGGTAGAGGGCGCATTGTATGGGGAAAGTTTGTTTTTATTGAAACATGAAAGTTCGATGAGTTTGGTTTATGCGCAAAATGGTTATGCCGGTTGGGTCGACAGCATTAATTACCGCACTTTATCGCAGGATGAATGGATTCAATGGTACAACCACGATCGTGTTCTTTTTGTTTGCGATTTGAATTACGGGGGAGTAAAAATCCCCGGTGGTACTGAACTGCCTCATATTGAAAACAACCAAGTGCAATTGCCGACTGGAACCAGTTTGGAAGTAGACATGGAAATTCTGGTAGAAACCAGCCAAATGGCGAAACAACAGCGTTCCGCTTTGTTTCATGTCGCCCAGACCTTGATGAATTCACCCTACAAATGGGGTGGGGTGACATCTGCTGGGATTGATTGTTCTGCTTTTGTCCGCCATTTGTACCGCAATATTGGTATCAACCTTCCCAGGGATGCGGATCAACAATTTACTTGCGGGCGTATCAGCGCCTTGCCGGGGGTGCTTGGTTGCATGAAAGCGGGAGATTTGGTGTTTTTTTCGGGGGCTTGCGGCGGTGTAAGCCATGTTGGGATGGCGATTAGTCCAGAATCGTTCATCCACGCCGGCAAAACCAACGGCGTCACGGTTTCGCGCTGGGAGGATGAGAAAGAATTTGAAGAACGCTTTTTGATGGCCAAGAGAATCATACGATAATCATAATCGTTAAGCGATCTGAAGTAATTCCCTTCCTAAGATTGGGAGAGGTTAGGGGAGGATTGAAAGAATGTGAAAAACAAAACTCTTAACCCCCTCCTAACCCAATGTCATTAACTTAAAATCAAATTAGATATT
>CAZEZQ010000427.1:0-5461 GCA_964516245.1 uncultured bacterium
ATATAGCCTCCATATTGCAGGCACGCCCCGCAAGGTGTACAGGCACTATGGCCCGTGTTTTCGCACTGATACGGTTTTCGATCTGTTGGGGATCAATCAAGCCGGTGACAGGATGAATATCAGCAAATATGGGAACCCCACCCGCATGGACAATTGCATTGGCTGTGGCGCAGAATGTCATTGGCGTTGTAATGACTTCATCCCCAGGCTCGATTCCTGCGGTAAGCATCGCAAGATGCAATGCAGCCGTGCACGAACTGAGCGCAACAGCATACGGTACTCTTTTGTAGTCTGAAAATTGCGCCTCCAATTCCTTCGCTTTTGGACCTGTACCCACCCAACCGGTTTCAAACGTTTCCAAAACTGCTTTGATATCATCATGAGTAAAGTGTGGGGCGCCAAAAACAAGAAACGAGTCACGCATTCTTTTTTTATCCCTCAAATTCTTCTGGTGGTGCACCCATTCGAAAATATGCGCGTATAGCCTGCCGCATGCGTTCAGACGCTTTCCCATCCCCATAAGGAGAACGGGGTTTGCTGAAAGATTGATAATAATTGGAGTCTTCGATCAACCTCTTGCTCTCATGCAATATTTTTTCGGGATTGGTCCCTACCAATACCGCAGAACCTTGTTCGACCCCTTCCGGTCTTTCTGTTTTCTCCCGCAAAATCAAAACCGGTTTGCCCAATGAGGGAGATTCTTCTTGCAATCCACCTGAATCGGTAATCACAAAATAAGCACGGTTCAACAAGGCCACCAACTTCACATAATCGATCGAGTGTTGAATGCTAATACGCTCAACCCCATTCAACTCATTGCGAACGATTGTGGAAGCTTCTGGATTGGGATGGGTTAAAAATACGATTTTCATATCGCCATATCTCCCCACCAGCTCTTTGAGAGCCCCACAAGTCATCTTCATGTTTTCCCCCCAATTTTCTCTACGATGAGAGGTCACCAGAGCCACTTTGTTTTCCGCATTAATTCCATACGATTCCAAAAACTTATCATCTATCTGCCGGTCACGAACTTGCAGCAGCGCATCAATGCCCGAATTGCCTACCACATAGATATTCTCTGCTGAAACCGACTCTTTTAGCAAATTGTTCTTGGCCCACACGGTGGGAGCGAAGTTTAAATCGGCAATAGCACTGATCATTCGGCGGTTGCCTTCTTCGGGGAAAGGCATGCTTTTGTCGTACGTTCGCAACCCCGCCTCGATATGCGCCACATTCACTTTTTGATAAAATCCAGCCAATGCGGCGATGAATGCGCTAGTGGTATCGCCCTGTGACAAAATCAGATTCGGTTTATGATTCAATAGGATATCAGAAATACCGCTCCAAGCCTCACGAACCAATCGCTGAAGATCGGGCTTTTCCTGCATTAAATTTAAATCATAATTCACCTTTACACCGAATAGGTCTAATACTTGATCTTGCAATTCCCGATGCTGCGAGGTGGTTACCACCTCTGTATGCAAATCGGGATCTTTCTGACACTCAAGAATAACCGGCGCGCATTTGATGGCTTCTGGCCGGGTTCCTAAAACAAAAAGCAAATGTGGTTTATCCATGTGTCATCACACTCGAACCAATGTAGATTGTATGCATCAGGCTGTTACCATAATAAAGGGTATGTTTCGCTGCATAGAGGTAGATTATCTTCTTGAACCTTGAAATAATAGTTATAAAGCAATTACAAATGGAAGGGAGATAAACATGAAACATGGAAAAAGTTTTACAATGGCAGGCATTTTGATCGCGGCAGTCGCTCTAGTCTCTTATGGGTCAGAACACGAAAACGGGTGGAAAAAGTTGTTTAACGGCAAAGATCTGACCGGTTGGAAACAAATTAACGGAACGGCTGATTACAAAGTGGATGATGGAACCATTTTGGGAACCACCAAAGAAGGAAGCCCAAATTCTTTTTTGTGCACCAGAAGGGATTATTGCGATTTTATCCTTGAATTCGACGTTAAGGTCGATCCCCGATTGAATTCAGGTGTTCAAATTCGCAGTTTGAGCAAACCGGATTACAAAAATGGGCGGGTGCATGGTTATCAGGTGGAAATCGATTCAGACGGTGATGCTGGTTTTATTTACGATGAAGCCCGCCGGGGCTGGCTCAGCACTGAGCGCAGCGATCCCGAGAAACGCAATGCCTTCGAAAAAGGCGAATGGAACCATTACAAAGTGTTGTGCGTAGGCGATACCATTGTCACTTGGGTCAATGGAACTCTCATCGCCGACATCAAAGACGATATGACCGATTGCGGTTTCATCGGCTTGCAGGTTCATAGTTTTAGAGGCGACACTCCCGCGTGGGTGCGCTGGAAAAATATTCGTATCAAAGAAATTGAAGTGAAATAGTAAAAGGCCTTCAAATACAAAATCTCCTCCCATTCTCTCTGGGAGGGGATTTTGTTTGTATTTGCAATTTAACTATGATATTAAAAGACCTTCTCAAATCAATCGAACGCGTGTTTCCAAAAGAATGGGCTTTGGAGGGTGATCCTGTAGGTTTGCTGTTGGGTGATCCAGAACAAGAAGTTCACAATGCGATGGCTGCATTGGAAGTCAGCAGCGATTTGCTCAAACAAATCAAAAGAAAAAATGTAGAATTTCTTTTTGTGCATCATCCGCTCCTGTTCCATCCCCTAAAGCGAGTGCTTGAAAACGATCCTGTACAGCGTTTGGTTCGGGAACTGATTCGAAATGATATCGCGTTGTACGCCGCCCATACCAACGTAGACTTGCACCCGCAAGGCATGGCAAAAACCTGGGCCTCTAAACTTGGCTGCAAGAAGGCTGAACCTCTGGCAGCCAAACCCCAGGCCGGACAGTTGAAGCTCGCGACTTTTGTTCCAGCAGAAAATGCCAACCAGGTTCGTGAAGCCCTTTCGGCGGCAGGCGCCGGAATCATTGGCGAATATGATCTTTGTTCGTATAACTTGGAAGGGTACGGGACCTTTCGTGGCTCTGAGCAAAGCGACCCCTATTTGGGCCAAGCCGGCCAGTTGGAAACCGAAGCCGAAACCCGTGTGGAAATGGTTTTACCCCAAGGCAAAAAACAGCAAGTCGTGAAAGCGCTTTGGGAAGTCCATCCCTACGAAGAACCCGCTTACGATTTGTATCCGATGGAGGATGTAAAAGGGTTGGAACAAGCGCTTTGGATCGCCGAGTTCGAGAAAGCCATAAGCTGGAAGCAATTCGAAGAACGGGTTCAGAACAGTGTAGTATCCTATGCGGCGATAACGAACAATCGATTCATCCCCAAAAAGAAAATCAAAAAAATCGCCATTTCAACAGGAAGTGGAAGCCGCTTTATCCAAATGGCTTGCGGACTGGAAGTTGATGCCTATCTTACCGGTGAGGCAGGGTATCATTTGCTGTGGGAAGCCAAAGAAGCAAAATTGCCTGTGATAACGGCAGGCCATGACGCCAGTGAATTGTTTTTCGCCGAAACCGTTATCCCACTTTTACAGCCCTTCACATCAGATGTGAACTGGCTGGCAGAAAAACTGTAACAAAGATAGATCAACCGGCAACGTTCGATACGCTTCACTCTTTGGAGGATGATTGGGAATTTAACTCAACCAACATCAAGGTAAAATCATCCATACGCTCGCGCCCATTGCGAAATTCTTCTGTATCATGATTAATCGCCTGAATTAAGTCATCAATAGGCAGATGCTGCTTTTGATGAAATACATTGCGCAATCGCTCCACATCATAGAGTTCGTCATTGTTATTCTGCAGATCGGTAACCCCGTCTGTAAATAACAATAGGCGGTCCCCAGGAGAGAGAAACACACTTTGTTCATCATACGAGTGATTCTGAAAGGTTCGTAGAGGGAAAGCGGGTATCGATTTCAAAAAAGAACTCATACCGGTCTTGTTAGAAAACCACAGCGGTGGACTATGGCCAGCTGAGGTAAAAACCAATTCCAAGGTTCTTAAATTTAATATCGCATAAAACATGGTGACAAAATGCTGGGAGTTTAAATGTTCGTTGAGTTTGTTGTCAAAAACGTTCAAGGCTTCTCCAGGACGCAGCACTCCGGGGGCAAATTCTTTTACCGTCATTTGCGTCAAGGCCATCACCACAGCGGCGGAGGCTCCGTGACCAGCTATATCGGCCATCACCAATCCCCAATGCTCTTCATCCACCTTAACCAGATCATAATAATCTCCCCCTACTTCTGCAGACGGTTGATAGCTGGTTACCACATGAAAATCAGGATGTTTGGGAAATTCTCTTGTTAAAAACAATCTTTGAATGTTCCACACCTCCATCATCTCGCGCCGCATGGACCGGTGGGAACGCTGCAACAACTTGTAATTATCCTGCCATTCGAGAAAGCGGTTATGCATGTGCAAAGTGAATTCCAAACGATATCGAAGTTCTTTCAAATTTTCTGGGCTTGGATTCTCTGGATGGGGCTGCAATACATGAAATGCGTTTTCTTGAAGAAAAGTTTCCGTATCGCTTTCTTTCAAACTCTCCCTGGAGGAATTTAAAATTTGCTGTTTTTGTTCATCCGACAAAATAAAAAAACTCAAAAGCGTTTCTTCCCATTGTTGGATGGACTCACGAATCTCATACCAGGACTGCAAATTTCCCAAACCACTATACGCCAAATCGAATACCAGCAAATCCGGTTTGCATTCATTCAGTATTTCCTTTGTGCTTTCTGGGGATGAGCAATGAATAACATCGTAACCTTCATTCTCCAACAATTGATAAACTGGGTTGGATTCGTTTAGGTTGGGGCCAATAAATAAAATTGTATATCGCGATATATAGCTTTTCACACCAGCACTCACTAGATCACCTTCCGTTAATTCTTTAACGAAATTATATACGACTTTCCCCTCCTCTATAATAGTAACTCAATATTTTAAAAATGGGATGTTAATTTTTTAAAATGTTGATTTTTGTATCTCAAGAGTGAATTGCTCAACTTGATCGACTTTTTTGCAAAATTCAACAAATCCATCATAATTGTCTGGTGTGATAGTTTGTTCATATACCAAAAACGATCTTCGAATCACCAATTCAGAGCCCACCCACTCGCTTGATAATAAAAATGATCCATACTTGGTAAGGAGTATGACATCCTCTGGTACGATGATTTTGTATCCCTGCTCCAAATACTGCGAAAAATCAATCCGCATATTCAACGGTAAAAATATTGGGCTTGAATTGAATTCAATTGGATACTCACGCTCTGGTCCGGTCACGAATCGCGCTGAAGCTTGGGTTTTATCCATAATAGGTTCAATAACCCTCTGTCCAAAACCAGATTTCACAAAATCAGGCAAGGTTCCTTCAAATGTCAAACGGGGAAATGATTTCAAATTTTCTACATCTTCAAGGGAATGGCTCTCCAATTGAATTCCCCGAAAATCCCTGGACAATTGTTGATCCGCAAGCCTTTGTTTCACTTCTGGGTTG
>CAZEZQ010000428.1:0-5451 GCA_964516245.1 uncultured bacterium
TCCTACGGCTGCATTGTGCCAGCTGTGGATGTTATGAATGGCGCCGGTTTGTTTGTGAATGAAGGGAGCCGCTTTCAGGAACCATTTTTCCGCAAGTGTGCTGCGTTCTTCTTGTGAAAAGTGTTCATAGAGATCCCAATAGGCGGCGATGATGTCGACCATGGTGGTGGATTCATCGAGCGATTGCGACATGATGCGCCCTTTGCCCGCATGCTGGCCGTGCACCTCAAATTGATCGAAATGATTGGCGTACCAGAGCATTTGGGTTTTGGCATAGTTCACCCATTCTTGTTCGCCGGTGATCTGGGCCAAAACCGCCGCATCACTAATGGCGCTGATGATGTCACGGTGTACATTGCTGCGCCAGCACTCATCATACGGCGAACCGGTATACACGCGCCCGCATTCCGGGCATTTGTGTTTGTTAGGCTGGTTTGGATCAAACTGCAATCGGGTGGCATCGTCTTCGCAAAAATAATTATGATACCAACCGGTCTTACCCAGTGGAGGGTTTTCGAAATGGCGCCGGGCATATTTCACATTGTCTTTCAGTTCGTCGACAACATGCTGGGCCCACTCGTGATTCTCTACCTTTTGTTTGACGGATTGCCAATCCACACCCCGGGAGCCTGGATCGGGGTAGTTGGCTGCGTATGCGTGTGTGTGGATGAGAAGAATTGCGAGAATGAAAATGTTGCGAAATTTCATAAGACACCTGCCGCAGTTGGTGTTGTAAGAAAAACAAGTAACAAAAGTGATGCAATCAATGTGCAAGCGTAACGAGTAAAGTGTTTGATTCGAACCATAAGAATGATCTTCAAAACTGCAAATTTATTTCGTATTTACATGATTGTCGAAAAATTCAATTTTGAGAAGATGAAGCAAGTAATGAGCGCTCTTGAAAATATTCCACTAGAAGATTGGAGCAGATTTCATGGCCTTTGGGTGTCCAATGTGCCGCATCATCGGCAAAAACCAATTCTCCCTCATCGTTGGCTTGCCGAATGGCTTGGGGGATGCCTGAAACAAAATCAAATTTTACATTTTGGGCCAAGGCGATAAACGCCACATAAAATGGAGGCACATCATCCACACTAAACGCGACAACCGGAATGTCTTTCAATTGTTCTTGGGCTTGTTTCAATATTCGGTAAGTGATTTCAACCCCCAGTTGAAAGCCTTTATGCTCTTGGCCTTGTTCGACAATGTCAACTTCCAAACCACTTTCTTGCCCGCCTAGGCGGGCGAAAAGCCGGTCGAGGCGGTTAAATACGAAATATAAAAACTTCGAATACTGATTGGCGAAATTCCGAACACCGGGTAGTACGGTGGGGGTTCGATAGATCACTTCTTCTTCCAAGGTCAAATAAGGGCGGCGCAATCCACTGTTGTTTTGATAACTTTGTTTTTCCAACTCATAAGTGTTGTTGACAATGTCGTTCGAACAGAATTGCCACACGATCAAATCGGGTTGGATGGTATCGAGATAGTCGTCCAGAATCATGAATTCCTGCAAGTTGGAATAATTGATGCAGCCGAATGCAAAGACTTCCGCATCCAATTCTTGTTCCAAACGCGCGTAATAGGTTTGATGATCTGAGGCATCCAACGCATGGGTGAACGAATCGCCTACGACAAATATCTTGGGTTTGCTGGTATTGGGATTGCCCCACATGCGAAAGCCATGGTTTTGGGTTGAGAACTGAACCGGATACGTTGAACCATCCGATGCTGTTTTTGTGGTTTTGTATGAGATGTGCTCGGGTGGCAGCCAGCCGTATTTCTCATCCAGCTCAATATTGCGTTGTCGATAGAACGCATGGAATGCCCGTATGGCTCCTTCGCAAATCAACAGAAAAATCAGCATGGAGCCGATACACAAGGCAATATTGATTGTGATTCTACGTAATTTATTTTTTTGCATAGAGCGTTTCCCTATTTCCTTTGGTTTGATTTTTTGTTATTGTAAGAATATTCGGCAAAAAGTCTGATCAAAAATACACCACATAATATATAGCAATGTAGACAGCCAATTTGCACTATATGTTGTTGCAGGCGAGGACGCCTGCGCTCCAAAGAAGACTTTTTGCCGAATTGTTATTGTGAAATTGGTTATACGACACCACGGCAACAATAGGATGCGCTATCCATGTCTGAACACACACAACCTCACGACCGCTTTTTCAGCAAAGTCTTTTCGCGAATGGAAACCGTTGAAGACATTCTTGTCAATAACATTCCATTGCTTTCGAATCTCCTGGTTCCAGGCTCACTTGAAGATTGTAGAGAGAAATTTGTGAATCCTGAATTGGGGAAGTATTATTCGGATCTTTTGCTGAAAGCCAAGCTCATGGATGGAAAAGAAGTGAATATTTTTCTTCTTTTGGAACACAAGAGTCACCATAAACGGGATGTCGCGTTTGATCTGCTGCGATATGAGGTTCGGATATGGGAAACATTGAAAAAAGAAGGTCAACAGATGCCCTTTATTCTCCCCATTGTCATATATCATGGGAAGGAAAGATGGAGTTCAGATAAGCACTTTGCCTCGCTGGTGGATACTCCGGCAGGTATGGAAATGTACACTCCACAGTTTCATTTTTATTTGTATGATCTTTCGCAATACCGTGATGAAGAAATTCAGGGGGAGATATTATCCCGTGTGATATTGCTGTTATTTAAGTATATTTATGACGATGGCATTGGAGAGCGTTTTGTCAGTATTTGTAAGAAATTGAGAGATGTTGGCGATGAAAAAACAGTATTGGAATTCATGCGCAGCGTATTAGAATATATAGGCAACGCGACAGATAAAATTACAATAGAACAAGTACGGGAAGGTGTGGAGCAAGCCCTTCCCACAAAGGGAGAAAAACTCATGCCCACGATAGCAGAACAATTTCGAGAAGAGGGCCGAAAAGAAGGCCGTGGTGAAGGCCTGCTTGAAGGCTTACAAGGAGCTGTCCAATTAGGCTTAGAACTGAAATATGGACAACAAGGCTTAGACTTTTATCAAAGTGTGAAAAAAATCCATTCTCTGGAAACATTGGAAAATATAAAAGAAGCCTTGCGAAGAGGGGCTTCTATTGATGAATTGGAGCAGCTCTTAAAAGGAAACGGTACTGAGAAATCATGATACGTCGCTATTAAATTTACTTGGTTGGTTAACATTAAAAAAGTTAAGGAAGCGAAAACTCATGCCCACGATAGCAGAACAATTTCGAGAAGAAGGCCGTAGTGAAGGTCTGATAGAAGGCTTACATGAAGCTGTCCAATTAGGCCTAGAACTGAAATATGGACAACAAGGCTTAGATTTTTATCAACGCATGGAGAAAATCCAATCTCTGGAAACATTGGAAAATATAAAAGAAGCCCTACGAAGAGGGGCTTCTATTGATGAATTGAAGCAGCTTTTGAATGGAAACAATAGTGAGAATTCCTAATCCACCAACTTCAAATTTTACTTTACTAGTAAACATTAAAAAAATTTATTTGTCAAAAACCCAAAAAGTAAATTGCCCTCCATTCGAAAATCTTCTATGATGAACTTAGCAGCAATGCTCAACGCAACAATGGAGGTTTTTCGCTATGTCCAATCATTCTCATCATTCCCACTATTGTGGATGTTGTACATCCCACTGTTCCGCAAGCAATATTAGCCGACGATCGTTTATGGGAGGTGTCAGCGCCACCGTTGCCAGCAGCCTGGCGTATACTACCTTATCCGCTCATAGCGCATCGAATGATCCAGTTCGATTCAGCCCGGTTCGCAAATCACTGCGGGTTCAGCCGGTATTGATTTACAGCACGCCTGAGCCGCGTGAAGGGGTCAGCTGGCGGTCCTGGGGCAGCATTCAAACCGAGCAGGATGCCGCCGATGAACGGCGCCGCATTGAATCGGAACTGGCTGCTTTGAAGAAGAAAGCCGGGTTCCCACTTGATGTCAAACCGTTGATCGCGCTCAAAACGCCCGAAGAAGCGAAGAAGGTATCCAACGGCGATCATGATGTGTTGTTGATGTATCCCGCGGGTGGGTGGGTCAACATTCTCGAAGAACTCACCAATCCTGAAAAGTGGACCATTGTCTTTCTGCGCCATCGTTCAGGCCCTGTGTATTTGTGGTATGAAATCGTGTCGAACCGTTTTCTGCGCAAGACGGTGGATGAATTCGGCCAGCCGGGGGTCGACACCAAAGATGTGGTGGTAGACCGCACTGATGAAGTGCTATGGCGGTTGCGCGCGTTGTCTGGATTGAAAAACACCATGGGCAAACGCATGGTTTGCGTGGGGGGCGCCAGTGGCTGGGGACACGGCGGGCAAAAAGCGCCCGAACTCACCCGCCGCCGCTTTGGCATGGAACTTATCGACGTGTCGTATGACGATTTGGCGGTGCGCATCAAAAAAGCGCAGGCCAATAAGACTTTGGTGAAATGGTGCAACGAACAAGCCGATGCGTATTTAAAGATGGAAGGCACCACGCTCGAAACCGGGCGTGATTTCGTGCAGCGCTGTTTCTTTTTGAATGAGGTGTTTCATGAACTGCTGCACGAATATCAAACCGACGCCATCACCATCAACCTCTGTATGGGCACCATTATGCAAGTCTCAGGCACGACCGCCTGTTTGCCCTTATCGTTGCTTAACGATGAGGGGTATCTCGCGTTTTGCGAATCTGACTTTGTGGTGATCCCCTCCGGCGTGTTGCTGCATTACATCAGTGGCAAGCCGGTGTTTTTGCAAGACCCCACCTACCCGCATGATGGCATCGTCACCCTCGCGCATTGCACCGCGCCGCGCAAGATGGATGGCGAAACGATTGAACCGGCGAAAATCATGACTCACTTTGAATCCGACTGGGGCGCGGCGCCCAAAGTGGAAATGGCTTTGGGCCAAAAGGTCACGGTGATCGATCCCGACTTCAACTTCGAACGCTGGCTGGGCTTCGAAGCCGAGATCGTTGACAACCCATTTCTCGACATCTGCCGCTCACAAATCGATGTGGAATTTTCGTGCGACACTGATACGCTCAACGAACAAACCACCGGCTTCCATTGGATGCTTTCGTATGGCAACTACCTCAAAGAGTGTGAGTATGCAATACGCAAAGCGGGAATGCAGTGGACGACACTGAGTTAGAGTGCTGGGTTAGAGTGCTTGCCAAAATAATGGTTCGTTTTGGGAGGGCGAATCTCCCGATGAGCCGCAAGAATTCGGGAGGGCGAATCTCCTGATGAGCCGAGGTGCGCCCATTGCTATATCTAACCCACTTTCGCAAACGCCTTCTCAGCAGCCTCAATCGTGCGCTGCAAATCTTCATCGCTATGCGCTGCCGAAGGGAACCAGGCTTCAAAGGCGGAGGGGGGCAGGTAGATGTTTTGATCGAGCATGGCTTGCCAGAATTTCCCAAATTTTTGGGTGTCGCTGGCAGCGGCAGTGTCGAAGTCAACGACT
>CAZEZQ010000429.1:0-5444 GCA_964516245.1 uncultured bacterium
GTGGTAGACGGCTATTGTTCAGACATCACCCGCATGATGTTTTTGGGTGAACCATCTCAAGTGTTAACCGAGATGTACGGTTGTGTGGAACTGGCGCAGAAAAACGCGCTCGAACGCTTGCGCGCGGGGGTCGCCTGCAAAGAAGCCGATGAATATGCGCGGCAAATCATTCGTGATGCCGGCCGCGAAAAACAATTTATGCATGGGCTGGGCCACGGAGTGGGGCTCGACATTCATGAAGCGCCGCGGCTGTCGTATCTCTCTGACGAATCTCTTCAAGCGGGCCAGGTGGTAACCGTCGAACCGGGTGTGTATGTTTCTGGAGTGGGCGGCATCCGGCTGGAAAACATGGCTGTGATTCGCGAGAATGGATGTGATGTGTTAAATGAAACCTCCACCGATATGGTGATCTTGTAAGGGCGTGCGATTCTCACCGGCATGGAACTCATTCTTTGGATATTCTTTTGGATATGTTTGGCCGTGTTGATTTACATTTACTTCGGCTATGCGCTTTTGCTGCATTTGCTTGCATTGGTGTTCCCCTTTCGGCACAAGGTGGATGAATCGTATTGCCCTGAAATCACCCTGCTGTTTGCGGCGCGAAATGAAATCAACACCTTGCCCCAAAAAATCAACAGCCTGAACGAACTCGATTATCCCAAAGACAAACTGCAAATTCTGATTGCTTCAGACGCTTCTGAGGATGGCAGTGATGAATATTTGTCTTCGATTGAAGAAATCGAATTGGTATCGCTGCCAGACCATTCAGGCAAAAACGCGGCGCTAAATGCCTTGCTGCCCAAGGCGCGGGGGGAAATTCTGTTTTTTACCGACGCCAATACATTGCTGCACCCGCAGGCGCTGCGCAAAGTGGCGCGCCATTTTGTAGACGAGCGGGTGGGCGCAGTCACCGGTGATTTGGTATTTACCTTGGATGGCGAGTGGAACCCGGTAGGACAGGGGACCGGGCTTTATTGGCGCTATGAAAACAGCATCAAACGGGCGGAAAACCGCCTGGGCACAGTGCTGGTGGGCTGTGGGCCGCTATTCGCGGTGCGGAGGCAATTGGTGCAGCCGCTTGATCCACGGGTGGCCAACGATTTGGAGATCCCCACCCGGGTGGGCGCCCAGGGTTTGGCCGTGTTGTATGATCCTGAATGCATGGGCTACGAAAAAGCGCACACCGACGCGGGTGAAGAAGTGGCGCGAACATCGCGCATTGTGGCGCGCGGCGTTCGGGGGTTTGTGGTGTTGTTTTCTAAGCTTATTCGTTCCCCCTTGCGCTTGTGGGAGTTTATCTCTCACAAAGCGCTGCGCTGGTTTACGCTTCCATTGTGTTTGTTGTTGTTTGTTTGCGGCGGGCTATTAATAGAAAGCACAATCGCCGCGATTGTGTTTGGCATGGGCTGCCTCTTGTTAGGAGGGGCGTTAATAGGATTGCTCTTTCTACGGATGCCCAATCAACCCAAATGGGCACGTCCACTCACTCTACTCTCTCATATGCTGCTGATGTATACCGGGGCCACCTGGGGTATTATCAAAGCCATTACGGGACACACACCCGCCACCTGGTCGATCCCTAAAAGCACGCGTGAGTGAGGGAAGCACATCTTCACAATTATATAAAATTAGATGAATGTCCATTGCAAATTATTACTTGCCATTTTTATTGTGAAAACTTTCCAAGGAGTACTTGGTTTGTATTCTCGAAGTATAGATTTATGTGGTTCTAATGGAATTACTTTATTCTTCTTTCGTCAATATGCAGTTCACTTGTAACACTTATTTCTTCAATTACTGGTAATCCCTTCTTCTTAATTATTACTTCAAAAATTTTTTTTGTTTTAGTTTTACTGGTTTTTTTAACTAGATCATCCCATATTTGAATAGTTCTAATTAATTGATCTCTCATTGGTAGATTATTATAATTACTACCCATTATAACGTACATTAAATTTGATTCTTTTAACAGAAGCCTTTCATGTGGTTTTTTAAGAATTGCATTATCACCTCCAATAATAATTGCATCCGGTTTTTCGGATGCAATTCGTGGAATCCATTCTGTATCAAGTATACCTCGACCCCCCAATACTCTGGTAACCATGTAATAGTATTCTTTGAATCGTATATATTCAAAATTCTTGTAATAACTTCAGAAAAATTTTCATCTGTAAAATATTCACTCACGCTGCTTTGCTCAAATAGCCATATTTTTTCTCAAAATTATAAGCAAATATAACATCTATTGGCCTGATTTTGAAGAGCCTGGCTACAATCTGAGCATCTTTGTTATTAGCAATATAATTTTTTGCAATGACATGTGCAGTAGTTGCAGTATGGTTAATTACGGGTTTTCCAAATGCGATTTTTGGATTTATTCTTATACCACGATAGATTCGGATTTGACTCACTAAATTATTGACTTTATCATAATCTAGTTTTTCAAGACCATCCCGAAATTCTGAAAAATACATTTGTCTTTTTATCACATTATATAATTCTACAGCTCCGCCTTTTTGGGCAGCTTCTGCGATGATATTTGGTCCATGAATTTTAAGTTTTACATGACAAAATGGGTGTTTGGTTTTCATTTCATTGGAAAGGATATCGTATACTTTCCGAATTTCCCTAATATTCTGTTCTTTTTCTAATAATAGTTTCATGATATAAGCGTCTATTAAATCGTAAAAACTAATGGAGTATTTACTATCTATTGGTTCATATTCTGGTGTAATTATGTTCCCTTTTTTATTTTTACTCGGTTTACCATACAGCCAATACCTTAATCTTTCATAACTCAAATCAAGATATTTGGCTGCTTCTTGTATAGAATATATCCCTTTACCAATATAATCATATTCTATCATGATTTTCACCTTCAGCTTGTATCAATATAACAGCCTCGCTTGATATCTCTTCTACTATGTTGAATCAAACACATTATTTGATTAAACGTGTTGTGGAATTCCATCGAGTTTCAATTCTTTTACACCGCATCATAACATTATATTTTACATGATAAAATTGTACAAATGAATGTACATAATATGAAGAATTTTAATAAATACCGATTTTAGAGTAGTCCTCTTTGGATGTGTCTGGCAAAAAATTCCGTATATTTGTATTCAATAGGAATGTTTTCCTGAACCTGTATAAACCAAATCCATTATCCATTCAAATTGAAATCCAAAAAATACAAATGGTTATGTTGAGATTTAGGCGAAATTTTGTTTTGTTGTGAATTGGTATGGGGGTTGCTCAAATTATCCAACACAAATGACATTTGAAATTGTGGGTTATAAGAGGACACGGGTGTTTTAATTGAATTTCAGGGTTGCTGCAAGAAAAGCGCACCGGCTGGAAGCCGATGCTCCCCTTTGTAACAAAATCATAGGTCATGGATTACTGGATATCTACTAAGAATTGGAGTGATTGTTAATGTTAACCGGGTTGTATTCAGCCGCTTCGGGTATGGTGGTTCAGGAGAAATATCAGGATATTGTGGCGCAAAACCTGGCGGGTTCGCAGATGCCGGGGTTTCGCCGTGAAGAAATGGTGGTGCGCTCTTTTCCCGATGTGATGCTGCAAGAAACCTACCGGGGATTAAGCACAAGTACAGACAAACCCCGATACAGCCACGCTATTGGCCGGGTGGGGACCGGTGCGGGGGTTGATTGGGTTTATGTGGATCATACACACGGCCAGATGAATTACACAGGCAAAGAGACCGATATCGCCTTATTTGGTGATGGTTTTTTTGCGGTGGAAACGCCGGATGGGATGCGGTTTACCCGTTCGGGGAACTTTGCGGTGGATCATGAAGGGTATCTGATTACCCAACAAGGGTATTACGTGTTGGGCCAGGGGGTGAACAACAACCGCGAGCCCAGCCGGATCCAGGTGGGGCATGAAGGTTTTCATGTGAATTTTATGGGAGAAGTGGTGGTTCAACAGCCTGATGCCAATGACATCATGCGCAACCAAATTTTGGATCAATTAAAAATCACTGACTTTAAAAATAAAGACAATCTTTTCCGTGAACCCGGCAATCTTTTCCGTGTCGAGCCGGGTGATGAAGATAATTTTACTGTTCCGGCTGAAGGATTTCGGGTGGCGCAAGGCTATTTAGAGAGCGCCAACACAATTCCGACAACCGAAATGGTGAAAATGATGGATTCATTCCGCATTCACGAAGCCAGTGGGAGAGTCATTCAGGCCTTGGACCAAACCTTGCGTAGAGCCGTAAATGATGTCGGCCGTCCAACCGGCTAAGCGAATTAAGTGAGTAATGGGACTTAGATACTAAAACAAGACATAGTGTGGTTAAGTTGTCTTCATCCCAAATGGTTTCCCCTGAATCGGGTGAGATTGAAACTTTAACACCCGTCAGGGAATTGAATCGAGCACAAAGAGGAGATAGCGATCATGTTGCGAGGACTCTTTACCGCATCGGCGGGTATGCATGGCATGTCTTTTATGGTAGACAACATTGCCAACAACCTGGCCAATGCCAACACATTTGGATACAAAAAAACCCGTGTGGATTTTCAAGATCTCCTCTATCAAACCATCAAACCGGCGGGGACCTCACAATATCAAACCAACATGCTGCCCACCGGCATCCAAATCGGGCACGGTGTGCGTGTGGCTGGCACACGCCGGGTTTTCACTGAAGGCTCGCTTCGGGTGACAGAGAACCCATTGGATGTGGCCATCGCCGGGAAAAAGGGGTTTTTTCAAGTTACGCTTCCAGACGGGACTACCGGCTATACACGGGATGGAGCATTTAGCTTGGACGATCAGGGCAACATCGTGACCTCAGACGGGTTTCTCTTGGAACCCAATATTACAATTCCTCAAGAAGCCATAGCAATCAATATCAGTGAAGAAGGGATCGTCTCGATTCAAGAGCAAGGGCAAAACCAGGCGCAACAGGTGGGCAACATTCAGCTGGCCTCTTTTGTCAATCCAGCCGGTCTCTCTGCTCAAGGCAAAAACATTTTCATCGAAACCGAAGCCTCCGGCCCGCCTCAAGTCGCTATTCCAGGCAATGATGGATTGGGCATATTGCAGCAGGGCTTTGTGGAAAATTCGAATGTCAATATCGCAGAAGAATTGGTGAACCTGATCACGGCGCAACGGGCGTTTGAAGTCAATTCACGCTCGGTGAGGACCGGTGACCAGATGATTCAAACCGCTGTGAACTTGAAACAGTAATCGATTTTGACGTGTGAATTGGGAGAGATTGTTTATCAGATTAAAAAATTGTAATGAAAAGTTCATTTAACCCCCTCCTAACCTCCCCCATTTCATTGGGGGAGGAATGGGAAAGCAAATTCTTTTAGAGCACCCCACTCGTCTTGGCGAGCTATATCAAGATGAAACTAAAGTGCTTCAAAAATGTTTGCTCAACAATCCCCTCGCCCTCTGGGAGAGGGATAGGG
>CAZEZQ010000430.1:0-1893 GCA_964516245.1 uncultured bacterium
GGTGTAAGGTTTCCATTTGTTCAACATGGCCGATGGGATACTGTGGGATCGCCCGCTCCCACCGAAAGATATGGCGGCTGGTTGGCTTGCCTTTGAGACCCAGTGTTTGGTTCAAATCACGCTCAGCGAGTTCATAAAGTTCTGCGTCAGAAAGGTCATACGCCTCCGGGTCCAAACCGCCGCCGATAAAGACCGAAAATGACCGATGCCCTGCTGGCGCGCGCCGCACAAACAAACTCGAACCCCAAATCGATCCCAAAAAGCGGACTCCCTCATTGCGTGGCACCAAAAAACCGAAACCATCACATGGGTTTTCCACATCGTCTTTCTTAAAGCCCATTCCCAATACGCAAAGTTTGTTATATGGAATGGTTTTTAAATACTCGGTAGATTGGGGAATCAAACTTCCGATGTATTCTGGAATTACATAAGAGGGGGTCGCCATTACCAAAGCGTCGCAGGCGATGAAATTTTCGTTGTTGCTTCCGTGCACCAAAAAACCCGTCTCGGTTTTCTCGATTTTGTTGATGCGCACATTCAATTGCAGGTTGTCTCCCAATGCATTCACGATGGCATCCACCAAGGTATCCATCCCATCCAAAAATGAACAAAGATGCTTGGCGCGCGGTTTCGATTTTGCGTTGGGGTCTTTTTTCTTGAAGCGTTTGAAGATCATGCCGCGAATTACGCTGCCGTATTGGCGCTCCATATCGTACAACATGGGAAACGTGGCCCGCAGGCTTAATTTTTCCGGGTCTCCCGCATACACACCCGAAACGAATGGAGTGACGAGGTTGCGGTACACATCATCACCAAACCGCCGTTTGACAAAACTCGCTAAACTTTCATCATTTTTCTTGCGGTTGCCCCAGCCAAACGGTTCTTGCAGCAGTTTCCATTTGCTGGAAATCAGTTCTTTGTTAAACAAACACTGGGGTCCAACTTCATGCAGTTTTCCATTCTTGTAAACATAGCGTTTGTTGCTGCGCATTGATTGCCGCAGAATTTCGTTTTCCAAATTGAGATGCTGGCAAAGGCCTAATGTATCCGGCGCATTGTCAAGAAACGAGTTGGGTCCTTTTTCGAAGAGATACCCGTCATTGGTTTTCAGGGTTTCAATCGATCCACCGGCGCGATTCTTCTTTTCCAATACGGTGATGTGATGGCCGAAGGATTGCAGCCAATAGGCGGCAGCCAGTCCCGATATCCCTGCGCCGATAACTACGATGCGGGCCACGATGCGATTCTCCCTTGTACAAAGCGTTAAATGTTTTCTTGTATTGTAGCGCAAGCATCATGCTTGCAAGAAACCAATCTTGGAACGCAGGCGTCCTCGCCTGCATTGTTGAATATTATAGCGTAATAGTCCTCGCCTTCATCGCTTTTCAAATGTCCCTCATTCCTGCAAGCGAAGACGCTTGCGCTCCAAAAATAGACATTTCGACAGACGATCATTTTACAAAGTTCGTGAGAAAAGAGGCGTCTTCCCGCCTTCTTTGCGCGCCTTGGCTAGATAGGCGTCGAAGATCATGGCAATGGGCCGAACGATAATCTGCCCAAGTTCAGTTACCCGTACTTCGTTATTAATATTGGGATCAACCAATTCATCTTCAATGAATGGACGCAATTGCTGCAGTTCTTCTTGAAAATACTGATGAAAATTCACCTTCCATGTTTCTTCAAACCGGTCGATCGGAATCCGCAGATTGCACATCAATTCCATAATCGTCCATCGCCGAATTTGATCATCGTGTGAAAGTTCAAATCCACGTTCGATAGGCATGCGGTCTTCTGCGATGGCGTCGCGGTACGGTTTGAGTTTTTTTACATTTTGCGTATACAGCGCCGGCAAACTGATGATCGAAGAGGTGCCGAAGGCATACAAATCAGAAC
>CAZEZQ010000430.1:1903-3116 GCA_964516245.1 uncultured bacterium
AGCTCGTCATCCTCTTTGGCGAAATGATCCATGCCGATGTAGAGATAACACTCTTCAGTCAAGCGGTCAACTGCCAGTTTGAAGATAGAAAACCGTTCTTCCGCCGAGGGCAGCCACGATTCATCAATCTTGCGCTGATGGGGAACTTTGTTGGGCAAATGGGCGTAATTGTAAAGCGCGATACGGTCTGGATCGACTTCAAACACTGTATCAATGGTAGAGTTGAATGAATTCACCGTCTGGTGCGGCAGGCCGTAAATCAAATCAATGTTGATGCTGTCGAAGCCCATCGAGCGGCACAACTGCATAAATTCCATGGTTTGTTCCGGGCTTTGCACCCGGCGAATGGCTTCTTGGGTTTCCAGCGAAAAATCTTGCACGCCGGTAGAAATACGGTTGAAGCCATGTTTAAGCAAAACTTCGAGATGATCCCGGTTGGTCACCCGAAGATCCACTTCGCATGAAAGTTCCGCTTCAGGCTCAAAAGTGAAGTTCCGCTTCACATTGCTCAGTAGACGATCCAGATCAACCGGTTTCAAATGTGTCGGAGTGCCCCCGCCCAGGTGAAATTGATTGACTTTCCGGTCCGGGCTGATTTCCGGCGCCACTTTGTTGACTTCATGCGAAACCAAGCCCACATATTCTTCAGAAATTTGATCATGCTGTGTGATAATCACATTGCAGGCGCAGAAATGGCAGCGCACATCACAAAATGGAATATGAATGTAGATCGATAATGGATTCATGCTCCCCGCTTGGTTGGTCGCCTCGATGTGTTTCCACAGTTCTGGTTCACCAACGCTGTGAGTCCATTCGGGTGCAGTTGGATAACTGGTATATCGCGGTCCGCGAATTGTATATTTGTTAATGAGTTCTCGATCAATTATTACGCCGGGATGGGTTTTCATATCCTTTTCACCGTCTCAACAAAGGCTTTCACGCTTTCGACCGGCGTTTCTGGAAGCACGCCGTGTCCGAGGTTCGCGATATAGCGGTCACTTCTACCGATACTCGCGAGCATTTCTTTCGTATGCCGCGCCACCGCTTCGGGGGGAGCATAAAGCGCGCATGGGTCCAGATTGCCCTGCAAAGTAGCTTCGTCTCCCACCACCTGAACCACATCGCTCAGGCTGCGCCGCCAGTCGACGCTTAACACCGAAGCGCCGCTCTCTTTCATCAGATGCAAAACATGCGCGGAATCATTTACATAAAG
>CAZEZQ010000430.1:3126-5436 GCA_964516245.1 uncultured bacterium
TAAAGTGTAACGGGTGTGCCTTCACTTTGAATGGCATCGATCACCTTCTGCTGGTAGGGCAAGGCATAGCGCTCATAATCATCGACAGAAAGAGACCCCGCCCACGAATCGAAGATTTGGACAACATCCGCCCCCGCTTGAATTTGAATTTTTAAATAGCGAATCAGGGTTTCTGAAATAATGCCTAACAAGTTCTGCAATACATCGGGCCGGGCGTAGAGCAATTCTTTGATATAACGAAGATTCTTGCTCATCTTGCCTTCCACCAAATAGGCCGCCATGGTGAAAGGAGAACCCGCAAACCCCAAAATGGGGACATCGTCCCCTGCTTCTTTTCGCAAAGCCAAAATGGTGTCAAACACCGGCGGGGTTTCATCAAACACAGCAGGTTTCAGTTCAGCCAATTCCGATTCATTGCGAAATGCGGGAGTCACCACCGGCCCTCCGGTCTGAAACTCCACCGTCCGCCCCATCTCCTGCAGGGGGATCAAAATATCATTGAAGATAATCAGCGCGTCTACATCGAGAATGTCGAGAGGCTGCATCGATACTTCGACCGCCACTTCGGGGATGGTGCACAATTCATGAAAACTGTGCCGTTCTTTTACGGCTCGATATTCGGGCATGTAACGGCCCGCTTGCCGCATCAGCCACACTGGAGGGCGGTCTACCGGTTTGCCGGCAACCGCATTCATGAACCGCTGCCGTTTGGTCAAATGGGTTGGGGTGAGAGTGGCGCTCATTCACGTTCGCTCCTCTGGCTGGAGTTGACGGGAGTGCGGGCGCCGCAGTCTTCGTTAAACAAATCCACCAGGCATTGCACCGCCTTGGTGCAATGGTTGGCGTGAGTGCGCTTGCGCAAATTGCGCCGCGGCGGCAATACGATCCGCTCGGCCACGCGCACCATTTGGGTTTCGATTATTTCTTTTTGCTGCGGAGTCAGATCGGGCAACGCATCCATCAACTTTTCGATTTCCTCATGGCAAATCGATTTGGCGTAATGCCCCAATTGTTTCGCCAGCGCTTCCACATGAAACGGCAATGGCCAAGGGCCAAGGCGGCACAATTCTTCATCCACAATCTCTTGCGCGCGCTCGTAGGCTTCATAGCGCAAGGCCATGTTTAGGCTCGACTGGCTGCGCAAGGTTTCCAAGTCGATAAATGTAATCCCTTCGATTTCGCCCACTGCCGGGTCGATATCGAGCGGAAGAGAAATGTCGATCAGCAATTGGGGCTGCTTGCGTTTATTTTGAATTCGTTGAACTTGTTCTTTGGTAATAATGTATTCTGTCGCCGCGGTGGTGCTTACCACCACATCCGATTCAGTGAGCACGCGGTCGATTTCATCCAGGCCATACACTTTGGCGTCTACCTGCTGGGCCAATTCAAAACTACGCTCAATGCTGCGGTTAACAATGCGCAATTCTTTTACGCCCGCATCTTTGAAATATTTAACCGCCAAGGTTCCCATCTTGCCCGCGCCGATTACGGTGACCACTTTGTCTTTCAGTGTAACAAAATGTTTTTGAGCGGTTTCGACCGCCAATGCGCTGATCGACAGCCGGCCTTTGCCCAGCCCGGTTTCTTTGCGAACGCGTTTGGCTACGCTAAAGGCGCGTTGAAATGCGGTGTGAAATGATTTGTTGATTAAGTTTAAGCTTTGAGCGTGGTTATATGCGCTTTTGACCTGGCCCAAGATCTGGGCGTCACCCACCACCATCGAATCCAATCCCGAAACCAAGTTAAACAGATGCTCGACCGCTTCGGCATCCACCCATACATCGATCTTTTCCATCAAGGTTTCCAAATCATATTCAGCCCGATTCGCGATGCGTTTCGATATGATATGCGCGGCATCTTTGATGGAATGAGTGATAATAAAATATTCGATCCGGTTACAGGTAGAGAGAGCTACCAGCTCCTCCACAGAAGGTTCCGAACCCAATTCTTGCAGAAATTCATCCAATTCGTTGCATGGGATGGAGAATTTGGGGATCTCTTTGATTGGGATACTATGGTGATTGAGCGATAAAATGACGAAATGTTGTTTCAGGTTTTCTTGATGTTGAACCGTCATTATTGATTCCGCTTCGCGCCTTTCACTATATCTTCAGAATATTTACTAAGTTAGCAAAATAGTAAGCAATTATCATGCTAGCCATATTTGCTTGACCCGGTAAAATATTTATATCCTTAAACCTAACAAATTCAATGGGTAAAATTTTTGAAATTATATTGATCGTAACTTCTGGATCATGAAATTCAGCAAAAATGCCGCACTGTGGCAACATAACAAGTGCGGCATTTTTG
>CAZEZQ010000431.1:0-1485 GCA_964516245.1 uncultured bacterium
ACCAAGGCGCGTCTATGACCTGCGCTCCAAAAAGACTTTTTGCCGGAACGTCAGTACTAGTTCAAAATTCGGACGAATTTCAATATCGTCTCGTAGGGGGATTTGTGAGGGATTTTGAAGAAGAACTTGAGCGGCTTCGTTGGATTTTCTGGCTTCGCATCACAATCTTAATGGCCTTAATGATAGCCGCGATGTGTGTTTTGAGTGGTTTTATTGGATTGGCAGCGCACCTCTCTTATTTGAACGGCTCTATCGATCCTTCCAACAATCCCGAACTCGAAGCCGCATTCAATGAAATCGATGAATCGCCGTACATATTTATGGCGTTGAATCTTTACAACGTGATATTGTGGAACGGTGTGATTGTAAGTGGGATCTGGCTGTTTCGCTACTACTCGTGGGCGAGAAAAACGCTGGTCTATTTGCTTGGTTTTGATATGATTCTGACGGTGGCATTGCTGCTTTGGAGGGCGTCCATGGGAACCTTGGAAATCCACCATCCAGTTTGGGATATCGCGCTCAACACGGTTCAAGTGTTAACAATAATTATACTGTCGCATCCGCGTATGATTGAAATGACTGAACGATTGTCGGAAGAACGGAACACCAATCGTTTAATGAAAAAATATCGCCACTCGTTGAGGGAGAAAGGTGATAAGGACTGATTATGAATACGCCTGAACTCCGGCTGGTTTTAATGAACTGTTTCAGCCCAGACACTCTCAAAGAAATTTTTCCCAATGGAGAGTTGACTGATGACCCCTATCAAAAAGCCATCGATTCGATATTGTCCGAAGACGAAGCGGGCGAAGAAATCACCAACCGTTTGGACGTGTGGTCAGAACGCCAACGCGGCAAAATTCGTTCAATGAAAGCGAAAGATCTTCGCAATACGCTTTCCGTTGAATTTCTAGAACCTGGCAAAAAACTGGGGCTCATTTTGTGGGCATTGCTGCGTGATGACCGCATTAGCGCGCGCAATCTCGCAGCCGAAATCGCCGAACAATTTGTGCATGCCTCAAACACGAATGGCAATAACACAGAAACAGTATCTGAATCTGTATCTGAATCCCAACCCGAATCCGGCGCGGAAATGTCACCCGTAGAAGAAGACGACGATTTGAATCACATTTTGAATGATTTGGAACAAGAAGCCCAAGACTTGAAACTTTATTCTGAAGATGAAATCGACGGTTTGCTCACCGTTGAGCCGGAAGAAGTTCAAGAAACGGAGCCGGAACTGGAATCTGCCGAACAGGGAGAGATTTCGGAAGATGAAGTCAACAAGTTGATTGAATCGCTATCTGAAGAAGAGAACTCTTCAGACGAACCAGAAGATGAACTAGAGTTTCCTATCGAAGAAGAAACAGAAGAGGATGAAGAATTCAATCTGGAAGATTTGGATTTTGAATCGGAAAGCGATGTGAGTGAAACGCTTACGAATGTAGATGATCTGATCGCGGATTTGAATGAAGAAGAAGAAGA
>CAZEZQ010000431.1:1585-5429 GCA_964516245.1 uncultured bacterium
GAAGAAATCACATTGATGGAGATTTCCCATACGGATGAGGGGGATGAAATCAATCTGGAATTCGATGAAGATGATTTACAAGATTTGGAAGAAGTAAAAGAATCCGAAGATGATTTCCCCGAACTGTTTGAAGTCGAAGAGGAAACCTATCACGATTCGTTCAAAGAAAGTTCCTTTCATTCTCCCAATGAAGATGTAGTGCACATTGGGGGGATTGATATTTCGCTTGCCTCCCTGAAAAAAGCCTGTGAGCGGGTTTTTCAAGAGCCTATCGAGTTGGTAACGGATGAGAATCTGACCCAGCAAGACAAAATTGTGGTTATCGGCCAACAATGCGGGGTGCGCGTGCTCAACGGTCCACGCTATCAAGTTCAACCCGAAAAAGGCTTGCCTTCCACATCAAACGAACCCGTCACGATATCTGCCGAAAGCGTGCAGCTGGCTCTTTCCCGTATCTATGACGAACCGGTTGAGTTGATTCCCGATCCTGATTTGTTGGAGCATGGCGTGGCCGCCTTTGCAGGAAGAATGACAGGATTGAAGATGGTGCAGCAACCTCGCGCCAAAATCGCCATGCCCAAGTGGGTGAATCCAGAAGCACTGCAGGGCGAGCCCAGTGCATCGAATGAACAAATCGAACAGTTGCAATCCAAAGTAGAAGAACTCACAGAACGCCTAAACGCAATAGAAAGCGACCGGGGGGTGGTTATCTCTGCTCCAGCCCAAGAACCTCCTTCTCAAGAACCACCAACAGGGACAACCCAAACAGACGAACGGAGTGAAATGGATTCAGGTGGTGATGAGGCAGCCGCACTCGAAGAAATCGAAACGGAAGAATTGGAACCGGTCAGTGAACCTACGACAGAAGATTCATCCCAAGAAGAATCTCCGGCGGTAGGCGAAAGCGCGGAAGAAGATGACTTGGATGATGACATTTTGGCGGCAATTTCAATACAAGAAGACGAGCAGGAAGAAACTGAGTCTCCAACAGAATCTGTAGAGCAAACTGCAGATACATCAGAAGAAAATGAGTTGGATTTGGGAGACCTAAATTTAGACGATTTAGATTTGGGCACAGAAACAGAGACCGAACCGGAAGAAACCGCTTCGACTGAAGAAAGCGGAGAGGATGATGAATCAGAAGTGGGCGAAGCCTTAAATTTGGAAGACCTCGAAGGTTTGGAACTGGATGATTTGCCGGAAGAAACTGATGAGGAAGAGCAAAAGCAAGAAACTGATTCCATCAGCGAAGACGATATCGATTTGGATTTGGATGATTTAGACGATCTTGATGATATTGACTTGGATGATGTAAACCTGGACGATGATGAGGTGGACGACTCGAAGCCGGGGGAGCCGGATGAGCCTCAGGCGGAGGCTCAAACAAAATCCGCCATTGAGGATGACATTGATTTTGACTTGAGCGAACTGGATGAAACCAGTGAACCGGAAGTGAAACAAGTATTTAACGGCGACCGGATACTCTTGCTTGGCGGCGACGCCAAACACCATCAAGAATACGAAAAAATGTTCGGTGCGCTGGGGGCGACCGGTGAATTTTTCCCCTCTCTGGCTGACTTGGGTGAAGAAGACATCAATGAACTGGTTGACGGTTCGGATGTCATTATGACGCTTTCAGACGAGGCCTATTCTGACCCCGGCATTCTAACCGCCGCCAATTATGCGCAGGAGCAAAATAAACGGCTGTTTCAACACCACTCGGCCAGCCCAAGCAGCATCAAGAAAAAACTCACCCAACTGGTGGAACAAGGCAAAGTGTAATATCTGGTTGGCAGCAGAATTGAATGTGTTGCTGTCTTGTGTTTGGGTTCACATTACTACTTTCCCATTCATATAAATATAATCTGCAGCAATGTTTACTGTGAAAGTGAATCCGTATTATTTCTTTCATGTAAAGAAGGCGGTTTGTGCCGCCTTTTTTATTGCTCATTTCTTCCTTCCTGCTATGATTCACTGGATTTCCAATTATTGATAAGAATAGAGAGTGAGTATGAAATTCTTAAGCCTCTTTTGTCTGTGTTTGTTATTGTTCACATCGGGCTGCACTCGTCTTGATGTGATGGAGATTGACGGGGTGGATTACATTCGTGAAAACCAATTGGTTAAGGTGAACGATTATTTTCCCGGTTTGCGCGACGCCCTTGAACGCAGCGAAAAGGTAAGATTGGTAACCCTTCATGGCATGGGAACCTACACCTTGCCGTTGATCAACAGAGGGCATTCTGAAGACATGATGCAAAAACTGGCGAAAGAGCTTCGGCTGGAAGAAGTGGGAGCTGAACGCTACACCCTTTTTCAGGAAGAGGGGGTGGATTATGGCATCGTGCGCATGCAGGATTATGTATACGGCCAAGGGTGGCGCAAAAGCGAACTCACCCTTTATGAACTCACCTGGACTACACTTACCCTGCCCATCAAAGATTATTATCTGGGATACGATTGGAAGACCGAACTCAACCCCTACAAAAAACACCGCATGCTGCTTAACGATTATCTGCACGATATGGTGATCACCAAAGGGTTATCGGATGCGGTAATGTATTCGGGCGGGATGCGCGAGCAGATGCGTTACCCGCTCACCAAGATTATTGAAATGGTGCTGCAAGAAAGCCGGGAAGAGAACTGGGATGACGAGATTGTGATGATCAGCCAGAGCCTGGGCAGCTATATGGTGTTTGACACCTTGCAGCATTTGCGCGACACCAAAAGCGGTGTCGAAACCGCGGAGGCGTTTGAGAGCAAGTTCACTCTGTTTTTTATGCTGGCCAACCAGATCCCACTGCTTTATCTGAGCCAATTGTCTGAACCACTCAAACGGCCATCCTTACGCGCGCCCGAACGCCAACCGATCCCCATCACTCCGGAAGAAGGACCATCAATGCAGGAAATGAAAGAAATCATGCAGCAATACAGCCAAGGCGTCCAAACCGTCGAACAAGAAACCGAACAGTTTTTGCGGCTCAATCCACTGGAACAACGCATGGCCCGGCGCAAGTTCGTCGCTTTCAACGACCCCAACGACCTGCTCAGCTTCACCATCCCCGATTGGGTAGCCAAGATTCTATCCGAAAGCCGGACCGATTGCGTCAATGTAATTGTCAGCAATGCGGAGACGGGTTATATGGTCTTCGCCCGGCCTGATATCGCGCATCTGGGTTATGATAGCAACCCCCAAGTGATTCAACTAATCGCCAATGGTTTTTCGAACCCGCAAGTTTTGGAACAGTTGAAGGAGAAGTAGACATACCTCTGCCTTGGCTTCTTTCTGAAGTTTGGGTTTGGTTTTTTGTGAATGTGTAAGACTCCGTAGTAGTGTAGAAATCCCGGCCGGTGAAGGCAGGCAACTGACTGGAGGAAAAAACCGGGATGACCGGCGGTACGATTCGCCGGGGCCGAGGGAGAAGCCAAAAGCGCCCTGGGTTGCGAAGGGAGGAAGTTGATTCGAAAGTCGATGGAATTGAGCTGAGTTGAAAGGTGGAACCCAAACCGTCCGACAGGACGGGGCACTTGGCAGCGGAGACCTTTGAGAGGGGATCTACGGTCTTGGCCGTTTACCGGAGTATGACGAAGACCCACTTGAACATTGCCCACTGGGATAGAAGACGAGTGACTTGATTGGAAGAAACCGGATACCGAGCGCGCCGGCAGGGATTCGAACCCCGAACCTGCTGATCCGAAGTCAGTATAAATATATTTTGTATAAATTTTTATACTTCACTAAACCCCTGTATTTATTGGATTTTTCTTTACGTATCTATAGGCAGGATTTCTAAAATTTCCTATAATGTGGTAGCGCATTGGTAGCGCAACGGTAGCGCTTGAG